>CAZXTW010000860.1:0-3161 GCA_964643525.1 uncultured Roseivirgaceae bacterium | reverse complement strand
AAGAATATTATGATGCCTACCTTCAAGGATGGCATCATAATATTCTTGCTCGTTTTCAAACTGAGCAAGTTGTTTCATAAAATGTGCATTACCATTAACTAACCTGTATAAAGTTAAACCAGCTTGATAAATATCATATTTAATATCAAAAGCTGCTTGCAGAAAAAATTCCGGAGGTATTTGTCTTGGGTATACCGCATCAGGCTCCGCTAAGTTAAGTTCATCTAATGCTTTGGCCAACCCAAAATCTGAAAGTAATGCTTCGTTAGCATCTGTTAGAAGAATGTTATCGGGCTTGACGTCAAAATGAACCAAGTGTTTTGTGTGTATATGGTTCAGACCAGTTAAAAATTGAAGAGCATACCTAATCACTTCTCTTACAGATAGGTGCTTTCGGTCTATGAGAGATCTTAAAGAGCCTTTTTGATAATAAGGCATTGCAATAAAAACGTGTTCTTTATCTTCACAGGCATACTTTACCTCAACCACATTTTGATGGCTTGAAGCATACAGAATTTTCGACTCACGGAAATAGTCTTCAAGTTTTTCAAAGCTTTCTTTCTTGATCTTCTTAACCACAATCTTGCCGTCTAGTTGCTTATCATGGGCTATAAAAACTTGGCTGTTTCTGCCTTGCTGGCCAATTTCTTGCTCGATCTCAAAATTTAGATTGGCAGTATGTAATCCTATAGACATAATTTAAATATTTAAAGCACTAAATGCAGCAAGTACTGCCTCACGTTTATTAACATTCAGATCCCCCCATAGCTCTAAGTCCTTAAAAGTCAGCTCTCCGTCACGGTACTTTTTGAAATCAGGGCGCTTAATTTGTAGTTTAGATGAGATATTGGCTATTTGGCCAACATAGTAATGAAGTATTGTTGAGCTGGCAATTAACTCTTGTATAACAGCCTCAACATAAACCCGGCTTATATCTGGTTTATTAGCACTATTTTCAGTAGCTCTGACGCAAGCTTTGGTAACTTGGTATTCATTAATAATATCTAAAAAAGTGGTTCTAAGGTATTTGAGCTTTTCTGGCACTTCCATAGCCCTAGGCAATACTAATTGGTCAATAAGAAGAATTATTTCAATATCGCTTTCATGCTTTGATACTATCGAATAATAAACCTCATGCGGTGTAGCCCTAAAACCAATTGAACGGATCATATATGTATACTTTAAAGACCAACCTAAAATTAAAATAGTATAACCCGTTGTACTAATTATTTGCATAGGTTTTATACTTTCATCCAGTAGAAATGCAGGGCAGCAAAGGGGGATGCACAACGGGTTAAGTAATTGGCTATATGTAACTGCTGTGTTCTATTTCCTGCCATACGTAGTTCCATCATTGCAGACTCTACATTTCACCGCCCTTTTCCAAAATATATGATAACTTAGTTGGTGTAAGCCGTATATGATATGCCGAGACCAGCACTGCCCATTGGTGTTTCTGACTTTAAAGACCTGCGCCAGTCGGGCCACTTTTATGTAGATAAGTCATTGTTCATTGAAGAACTCATGACCGATGGCGCCAGGGTGGTGCTGTTGCCCCGCCCCAGAAGGTTTGGCAAAACACTGAACCTGAGCATGCTCAAGTATTTTTTTGATTGTACTGGCACGTACACAGCACTGTTTCATGGCCTGGCCATTACCCAAACGGCCGCCTGGCAACACCACCAGCAGCACCCGGTAATCAGTTTTTCATTCAAAGGTTTAAAGCGGGCTACCTACCAGAAAAACTATGACCTGTTTCAAGAGCAGTTTCAGGTTATGGCCGAGGCACATGCCTACCTGCTTGACTCAAACCAGCTATCGGCCCGCGATAAAGACAGGCTGGCCTTGCTGCTAAGCCGTGAAGTGCCAGAAGCCCTGCTAACTGAAGGCTTTGCCTTATTGAGCCGCTACCTGTACCAACACCACCAGCAAAAGGTTGTGGTGCTGTTAGATGAATATGATACCCCCCTGATTTATGCCCATACTGGTGGCTATTATGCTGACATGATTGACCTGATGCGTAGTGTACTGAGCGCAGCTTTGAAAGACAATGAGTTTTTGGCCAAAGGTGTGGTGACAGGCATATTGCGGATTGCCAAAGAGAGTATTTTCAGTGGGCTGAACAACCTGTATACCGGTACTGTATTGCAGCAAGCCTACAACAATTGGTTTGGCCTGGCCCCTGAAGAAGTACAAGCCGCACTAGGTGCCTTTGGCATGGCTGCCAATTACCCAGATATAGAAGCATGGTATAACGGCTACCTGTTTGGCAACAGCCCCATGTACAACCCCTGGAGCATTATTAGTTACCTGCGTAACCCTGAAGAAGGCCTGAAAGCCCACTGGGTAAATACAAGCAGCAATGATTTTGTTGGCGAGCTATTGGGTAAGGCAGGCGATGCTGCAATCAAAAAGATTGAAGCCATACTACAAGGCCAGCCGGTAGAAACACCCCTGAAAGAACATACTGTTTTTGCTGAGCTTGACAGGCCCAAAGATGCTACCCTGCTGTCATTTTTAGTGTTTAGCGGCTATTTAAAAGCCAGTTATACCAGGCAGGTAAATGCAACCAAATTCTACAAGGTAAGCATCCCAAACCTTGAAGTGCAGTCATTATACAGTGAGCTGCTGGGCAACTACCTAAGCACCCCTGATGCTGATACAACTGGCCAACCCATGTTAAGGCATTTACTTAATGGCCAGGTAGACGAATTGCAAAGCAAGTTGCAGCAGTACATCATAAGTGCCTTTAGCCATTATGATGTGGCCGAGCCACAGGCCGAGCGTGTATACCATGGTTTTATGCTGGGTGTATTGGCCTATTTACACCCAACCCACTTTGTGTTATCAAACAGAGAAACCGGCTTGGGCAGGGCAGATATGTTGTTGATACCCCGCAAAAAAACAGATAGCCAAGCTTATATACTTGAGTTTAAACAGGCCCCCCACCCTGACCAGCTAAATGAAGTAGCCCAGGCCGCTTTACAACAGATTAACCACAAACAATACCAGGCTTATATCAATGACCATGGTAAAACCAAAATATACCATTACGCCATTGCCTTTTATGGTAAGTTGGTCACTGTCAAATGTACTTACTCATAAAACACCCCATCTAAAAAGGCAACCCGTTGTGCTAATTATTCGCATAGGTTTTCTAC
>CAZXTW010000859.1:0-3162 GCA_964643525.1 uncultured Roseivirgaceae bacterium | reverse complement strand
TGCACCAACGGCGTTGTAACTACTGCACCAACGGCGTTGTAACTACTGCACCAACGGCGTTGTAACTACTGCACCAACAACAGTGGTACGACCCAACTATAACTTATAGGGTGTAGTGGTATTTTGAATCACGCACAAATAATTACACAATAACTACTTGCTGATCATCATATGGCGGGTTACACTTTCGTAGTTATTGTACAGCTCTAACAAACGATCTTTCAGCTTGTTATTTTCCTTCCACATAAGCTGCACTACATTTTTTACAGTTTCCATATCGTTGGGGTCGCCATCTAACTTTGCCAATGATAAAATGGCCTGTTCGTGCAGGGCCTGTAGGTCTGACAACTGCTCTGACTGCGGCTCGGTGGTTACTTCGCTCTGAAGCATTTCTCCTTTACCTGTTATTAACCATTGTGGGCTTAGCTCAGGAAATTGGTTAAAAATACCGTTGAGCTTATCAACAGATAAGCCTACTTTCTTTTTTACTACCTTACCCGCCATTCCATTACTTAGCCCTGTTTGGCGCTCAAAGCTGGCAAAGTTTAATCCTGTATGTGCAATAAATTTGGCTAAACGTGACCCAAAGTCTTCTTCTTGGTGGTCATGAATCATATCCTTCCTTAGCTTAGTTGTTCAACATTTCAAAAGTTTGACTAGGGATGAAACACTGATACGAGCGAACAACTTAATGAATGCGCTTTTGGCTTACCGAATGCTGGTTTTGATTCGTGAATATAAGAAACACCTCATTGAAATAATAATATCTTGAACAATAAGATGTGAATAAAACATTATCCTGTTTCTTTTAGCTAAATTCTACTTTCACATACGATAGTTTGGTAAATATCATTGCTGGTTGCAGTGCTATAATTCACAAAAGTTGTTAAAATCTAACAGTGCAGCTGTGTTTCGCAGCTGTTCAGCCAGTACAATAAGCAGAATTAGGTAAGATTATCTACTTTTGTGAATCCTTCAAAAACCATTACCCCTAGTAAGGCTTTTAAATAGTTGCAATACATGGAAGAAACTGTAGCCAATCAGGTAAAAAAAGAACACCAGGCAAAAATTCAGCAAGTATTTAGCGAAGTAAAAAAAGTTGTGGTAGGCCAGGACTATATGGTTAACCGGCTTTTAATTGGCTTATTTACCAATGGACACATCTTATTAGAAGGTGTGCCAGGGTTGGCCAAAACCCTTACAGTGAACACACTGTCGCAAGTACTACACCTCGATTTCCAACGCATTCAGTTCACCCCCGACCTGCTGCCTGCCGATCTGATCGGCACCATGATTTACAACCAGCAATCGTCTGCCTTTGAAGTAAAAAAAGGGCCCATATTCTCTAATATGATTCTTGCCGATGAGGTAAACCGCTCACCCGCTAAAGTACAATCGGCCCTGCTAGAATCTATGCAGGAAAAGCAGGTAACTATTGGCGAAACCACCTACCAACTAGACAGGCCCTTTCTGGTATTAGCCACCCAAAACCCTGTTGAACAGGAAGGTACCTACCCATTACCCGAGGCGCAGATGGACAGGTTTATGATGAAGGTGTATGTTGATTACCCCACCAAAGAAGAAGAGCTGGAGGTAATGCGCCGCATGGCCAACATGAATTACAGCAGCGCTATAGAAACCATACTTACCAAAGAAGATATATTTCAAATCAGAGATGAGATTAACAACGTCAATATCTCTGAGTCATTAGAGCGCTACATCATTGAGCTGGTGTTTGCCACCAGAAGGCCAAAAGAATATGGGCTAAGCAATGAAGCACAGTACATTCAGTTTGGCGTATCGCCCAGGGCAAGTATCAATATGAACCTGGCAGCAAAAGCCATTGCCTATTTTGACCAACGAGATTACGTACTGCCTGAAGATATTAAAGAAATAGCCCCTGATGTACTCAACCACCGCATTATACTCAACTATGAGGCTGAGGCCGACGGCATAAGCACCATGGAGGTGATTAATAACATCCTGCAAAAAGTACCTATCAATAATTAACAATACCTGTTAACAAACAAAATGGGCTTTGCATACCTGTCAATAAGGTAATGCAAAGCCCATTTTACTTTACGCCAGTCTTTGGCCTACTTTTTACTGAAAATAAACTCCCAATAACTGTTGGCCCGCTCTTTCAGGTAAGGTACATCTTCTGGCAATACATACCTTGAGTTAGTCAACCCTTCGGCAGCGGCTTCCACACGTTTTATATAGTCTTTTTTATTCTTGTAACGGCTCAGTATGCTGGGCCGCACATCATTAGCCGGTTTACTTTTTTTGCTTTTAGCAAACGGTATATATGTACCCCTAAAATCAGTCAACTCGTTATTATTGGCTGGCATGCCTGCACGCAGGTGCCAGGGCAGGTAAGTGGCCAGGGGCACCAGTACTTCTACATTTCTAATGCCGCCCAGCTCGTTGCCATCGGCATCGGTTGTAGCTACCATAGGCGTATACACCTTGCCTTTGTTAGGTGGCTGCACGGTTACCACACCAGCAGCCCATTGGGGGCCATAATCCATATTGTAAGCCGTATGGATTACCTGTGGTGTAGTATTACCCGGCATATTAGGTAATTGCAACTGGGTATGTTCAATTAAAGTGCCGTTGGCTACGGTAGGGTAAGCACTTGCGGGGGCATCGGCCTCGCCACTAACCCATTGGGCCAGGCCTACCAGCAGCGCCCTGTAATTCACTGAATAATCTAGCGGGTTGCCCCGGTACCGGCCAGCGGCATCGGCCTCTACGGTTAGCGGAAAACGCTCAACAAAATGCTGGCCCGATGCCAGGTGGTAAATCCGCTCATGAGGCAGGGGGGCTACATCTCCGGCGGCATTCACATCCTGATGAATCAGCGCTGCCGCCCGCCCCCAGTACTCATAGCCACTATTTACGTACATGGTTTTGGGCAAATGCGCTTCAGCAGTATTGGCCCACAGGCCATCAGCCCTGTTCAGGCTCTGGTCGCGCTGTATACTTCCAGAGAAGGGAAACAGGTCAGTTGGGTAAAAAAAGGCAGAGTAGCGGTGGGCATCTCTGCTGGGCTGTGCAAACCGGTGGTTAAAGCTACCCCGCCCAGCACCGGCAGTAATCACCATTAGCCCATCATATGCCGTTTTGCCGGCTTCATCAACATTAAACCCTTTGTATACA
>CAZXTW010000858.1:0-3165 GCA_964643525.1 uncultured Roseivirgaceae bacterium | reverse complement strand
CTCTCGGTGGTATCCGTTACGCTGCTTGACGAAGTAGCCCCTGATAAAATGCAGGCCGTTTGGGACCGCCTGCGCCGCAAGCTCAATGCCTTGAACGGGCTGCCCGATGGAGTAAAACCCCGCCTGGATGACGATGGCATTGGCGATGTGTACGGCATTGTGGTGGGCTTGAAAAGCGATGGCTTTTCATATGCAGAAATGAAAGAGGCGGCAGACGACCTGAAAGATGAGTTCATTAAGCTTGAGGCCGCTGCCAAGGTTGAAATTGGCGGTGAGCAGGAAGAACGTGTATTTATTGAGTTTGACGATGCCCGCCTGAGCGAGTATGGCCTTTCGGCCAGCAGGCTACAGAGCATTATTGCCAGCACTAACATTTTAAGCTCGGGGGGTGAAGTAAACCTCAATGAAGAAAAGATTATTCTTGAGCCTACGGGTAACTTCAACTCATTGGCTGACATCCAGAATACGCTCATACCTGTGGGTGATGGCAGCCAGCTGGTAGCCCTGAAAGACATTACCACCGTTAAGAAGGGCTATATTGACCCCTCAAGGCAACTGGTGAAGGTGGACGGTCAAAACGCCCTGGCCCTGCACATAAACCTCAAAGAGGGGGCCAACGTAATTGAGCTGGGCAAAGCCGTTGATGAGGTGATAGAGGCCTGGCGGGCAGAGCTGCCCATAGGCCTTGAGCTAACCAGGCTGTCATCACTTGATGATTACATTGACTTTAAAATCAGCGATTTTATAGTTAACCTCATGCAGTCAATCGGCATCGTGTTGCTGGTTATGCTGCTGTTTTTGGGCTTGCGTACCGGCTCAATCATTGCCAGCCTTATACCCATGGTAACCATCATGACGCTCATGCTCATGGGCGTAATCAGTATGGGCCTCAACCAGGTTACCCTGGCCGCCCTCATTATGGCGCTGGGTATGATGGTTGATAACGCTATTGTGGTGGCAGAGTCAATTATGGTTAAAATGGAAAACGGAGAGCCAGCCCGCAAAGCAGCCATCGATTCATGTTCAGAGCTGTTTAACCCCCTGCTCATTTCAACGCTTACCACCTCAGCTGCTTTTCTGGCTTTTTACATGGCAGAATCAATCATGGGCGATATTGTAGGGCCCATATTTGTGGTAATTACCATGGCCCTGCTCTCGTCATGGCTCATTGCCCTGACCATGATTACCCTGCTGAGCTACCTGTTCTTAAAAGTAAAGAAAAAGGGCGAAGCCAAACCAAGCCTGGTAGACCGCATTATTAACGGCATTAAAAAGCAATATAAAAACCTGATACTGGTGGCCCTGGCGCGCAAATGGCTGGTGATGATCTTGATATTTTTTGCCTTTTTTGGCTCGCTAATGGGCTTTGGTAATATTCCTTTCCTGTTCTTTCCTGACAGCGACAGAAATATGATAACCATTGATGTAAACCTGCCACTGGGCACCCGAATTGAAAAAACAACTGAGATTGTGCAAAGCATTGACCAATTTTTGATTGATTCAGTTCAGGTTAATGATGCAACCGTGCCTGGGGTTATTAACTGGTCGGCCTATATTGGTGAAGGCCCTGAGTCTTATGACCTGGGCTACAGCCCCGACGAAGCCAACAGCAGTTACGCGCACTTTCTGGTCAATACCTCGGCTGCCCAGTTTAACGTGGCCGTAATCAATAAAATTGATGCCTACTGTTTTGAAAACTTTCCTGAGGCCGACATTAAGGTATCGGCCCTGGGGGCCGGCGGTGGCGGTGTGCCTATTGAAATTAAGGTTTCAGGCAGCGACCCCGACCAGCTGATTAATATTTCACGCAAAGTTAAAAAGCAGCTCTCTGGCATTGCAGGTACCAAAAACGTGAAAGACGATTGGGGGCCTAAAAGCAAGAAGTTTGTCATTAATATTGACCAGAACCGGGCGCAGAATGCGGGCATTAGCAGCCAGGACGTAGCCACCTCATTAAAAACAGTGCTCGACGGCTTTCAAACTGGTGAGTACCGTGAAGGCGACAAGTCAATACCTGTGATGATGCGCAGCTCGGCCAACCAAACCCAGTCATTAGAAACGCTGGAAGCATTAAACGTATACTCACAAAACTCTGGCAAAAGCGTGCCTCTGCTTCAGGTGGCTGAAATAGTGCCCTACTGGCAGTATTCTAAAATTAAACGGCAGGACTTGTTCAGAACAGTTAACGTAAGCTGCCAGCTAAAAGAAGGTGGCAATGCCAACGCCATTGTGGCAGAGATTACCCCCTGGCTGGATGCCTACAAGGCAGAGTGGCCCCGGGGGTATAAATATGAGTTTGGGGGTGATGCCAAAAGCACAGCCGAAAACATGGGGGCCGTAATAGCCTACCTGCCCCTATCGGGCTTTATTATACTGCTGCTGCTTATCATACAGTTTAACTCATGGCGCAAAACCATCATGGTTACCCTTACCATACCGCTGGGTATTATTGGGGTAGTGGTAGGCCTGCTTATATTTGGTGAGCCCTTTGGGTTTATGCCCTTCCTGGGTGTGATATCACTGGCAGGTATTATTATTAACAATGCCATTGTACTGATAGACCGGATTGACATTGAACAGAACGAACTGAAACGATCAGTGCAAGACTCTGTAATTGTTGCCTGCCTGCAGCGCTTTCGACCAATCTTGTTGGCCACCTTCACTACTGTATTGGGCCTGATACCGCTGTACATCAGCGGGGGCGAAATGTGGGAAGGCATGGCCGTATCAATCATGATAGGCCTGCTGTTTGGCACCATTATTACCTTAATATTTATCCCATCGCTATATTCCATACTGTTTAAAGTAAAGTACAAAGGCTACACCTTTGATGAAAAGCTGATGGATACCTGATAACCTCATAACAGGGGGCGGCCGTTTAGCAACAGTCGCCCCTTCTTTTTTTGATTTTTTCATCTTCACGATTAAACCCTCCCCCCTGCTGGTTGTCTAAAAGCCATATTAACCCACAGGCACACCTGAAGGTGTGCCTGCCAGCTAGCTGTCTTTACTTTTAAATCATAACCAACTCTTAACCTTTCATTATGAAACGAATACACTTAATCTGCATTTTCATGTTGATGGGCCTTGCCCTGTCTCAATGTAACACCACCGACGAGAGCGCCCTGGAGGAAGGCCCCGGTCTCTCCCGCGATGAAGCCGAGC
>CAZXTW010000857.1:0-3166 GCA_964643525.1 uncultured Roseivirgaceae bacterium | reverse complement strand
GTTAGATAAGTTTGCGTTTAACCTGGCCAACGGGCTGCCCCTGCACCTGGTAGATGACAGACCCCTGTCAGAAACGGCACCTATACGCGCCTACACTGCCGAGGGCAATAATTACATAGGCTGGCTGCTGGCCAATGCCAGCAGCCTGAGCACCCTGCGCCAGCAAGGTGGCTTTGCTGATAACCAAAAGCCCAATACCCTGTTGTACCTGCTGCTGCGCCATGCCCTGTTGCTAACCTATACCAATGCCAGCCTTGACCTGTACCAAAAGGCAGGCCTGGTTACGGCTACTGAGGCCGAGCAGGCACGCGTTGACGCTGATATGATTGGGGTGAAAGCAGCCAGCCAGGCCTTTGAAAGCAAGTGGGACCTGCTGGTGCGCCCTGAGCCCCTGATTGCCAAAGAGGGTGGGGCAGTAGCCGACCATATAGCAGGGCTGCTGAATGGCATTAGCCCTGACCCTGTAGTGGGCCCGCTGGTGACTATACTCACCGCCCTGCGCCATTTAAAAGAGGCCCCCACCGCCCGCCTTGAGCGGGCCTTTGCCGAACATATGGATACCTGTAGTTACCGCCTTGATGCCTGGCTGCTTGGGCTGGTGCACCTGCAGCTGGATATGATGCGCACCAACACTGACAAACCCAATGCAGGCCCAAGACAGGGGCTGTATGTAGGTGCCTATGGCTGGCTGAATGATTTACGACCCGATAACCGCACCCTAACGCCTGCCCAGCTGCCGGGTAACTTAACAGAAATTTTCGACCCCGATGGCACAGCCCCGCCTATGGTTGACAGTGGCAACGCCGGTTATATTCATGCCCCCAGCGAAAGCCACGCCACCACGGCGGCCATATTGCGTAATGCCTACACCAACAACGCAACGGCCAGTAGCCCGGAGCTGTATAAGGTCAACCTGTCGTCTGAGCGGGTGCGGCTGGCCATGGGCATGATAGAAGGCATACAACGTGGGCAAAGCCTGGGTGCCCAGCTGGGCTACCAGCTGGAGCGTGGCCTGCATGACCACAACGGCCTGGAACTTGACGTGTATATTTATGAGTTGCGCAAGGCCTTTCCGCTGGTGGCCGAGCGCACCACCGAAACAGCAGTAGACCCCGCAAGTACGGCCCTTGATGGTGATAAGGCCTTTAGTAAGGTAGAGGCCCATAATGTGGTAGACGGGTTGAGGCTGGTGAAGCATATACAGGCCCTTGAAGCTGCCGCCACAACAGAGGCCGAAAGGGCCGCTGCCAGGAACTACCCCTTTGGCCTGCCCAGGCCGGGGCAGCGTAAGCCCCAGCTTAAGGCCGCCGCTGCCCCTGTGGTGCAGGCCATTAAAGCTGAAGTAGATCATTTGTTTAATGTGCTGGACGCTGTGACTGACCTGGCCACTGCCGAAGGTGTACACCAGGTGGTGCTGGGTAATTATGCCCGTGCCGCCGGCAGCCTGAATGCTTTTAGCAAGGGGGGGCATGTACCTACCCCCGAGGTGGTGAAGGCAACCCGCAGTGGCACCACGTTGCTGCACCGGTTTGCCCTGCACCTGCCTGCGGGTGCTGCCCCTGGTACCACCCCGCGCAGTATGGCCGCGCCAGCCATTAATGCCTGGCTGGCCACCTTGCTGCCACCTATGGCCAGCATAGCTGTGCGGGCAGTGGTGCAAAAGCCGGCCTATAACCCAAAGCTACTGGGCAATGCCCAACAGGCTGAAATACCCCCCGTAACGGTTACTATGGCCAACCTGGGCCTGGAACCGATAGACCTGCTGTATATGGCAGGTGGTGCCAGCCAGCAACAGCTTGCAGGCGTTGATGACCTGATTCTGCACTACCTGTACCAGCAGGCCGCTACCCCGCCCGATGCCACCATAACCCTTGAATACACCACACCCATAACGGGCAAGGTTACCCTGTTTGAGGTAACCCCTTTGCTGGCCAGCCTGCGGCAGCTGGTTACCCAAAGCAAGCCCCTCACAGCACAGGATATGATGCTGGAAGGTGAAGCAGGCCAGCCTGACACCCCGCTGCCGGTGCCCAACCTGCCAGCTGACCGCCTGCAAAAGCCATTGAGCATTTTACAGCAACAGGCAGGTAAGCTACAGGCCCCCTGGTTTGCCAGGGTGGTTGATGGCAATGTTGATGCCACGATGGCCCACAGCAAAGAAATAGTTTATGGACTTGATGATTACCTGGGCACCTTTACCAGTACACTTAGCCTGCTGAACCATTACGGGGCTGACCTGACCAGCTTTGGTGATGTGTACCAGCGCAAGCGTGAGCTGCTGGCCGGGGTGTACCAGCAAATGGTTGATTATGAACAACAGTGGCAGGCCAACCATACCAGGTACACTGATTTAATAAACAATCAATTGCCTGCCGCTACTGATGATGCGGCACGTAAAGGCATTTTACAGCAGGCAGAAGCCACCATTAGCACAGCCTACACCCTGCCAGTGCCTGCCATTGCTGCCTATACAACAACACTGGCCACCAAAAAGGCTGCCTTTGATGCGCGGCATACTTTGATTAAAAGCTTTAACAAAGGTACTGAACGAACCTTGAGAGGGGTTGTAACAGCATTGGTGGCCATCAATCAAAATATAAACGGTTTTGACAGCGAAGCCCCCAATGTAGTGGGGCCGCTGTTGCGGCAGCTGGTGGTACTGGCCGAAGATATAAAGCGGCAATCGGTTATGCTGGCCCAATTGCTAACCAGTATGCATGCCAATGCCAGTGCCCTGGTTGCCAGTGCTGTGGGGGCGCAGCAGGCCGAGAAGGTTGCCCAGGCCGGCAAAGCCCTGTTTGGTGAGCAATTTAAGCTGGTGCCCACATTTACCCTGCCTGACCAACAGGCAGCCGAGCTAAGTCAATGTGTAACCAACCAGAAAAAGCTGCTGCACCACCAGACTGACGTGCTGAAGAACCCCTACCCGGTAGATGACTGGCTGTATGGAACTGCCAGGGTGCGCGAGAAGATGGCCGATTGGGAAAACGCTACCCTGCTGGCAGAAGGTTTTAAGATGGATGCAGACCTGGCCCTGAACCCCATACAACTGCCTTACCACCCTGTGGATAGCTGGCTGGCGGCTGAGTACCCCAAGGGGCTGAATATTGAAGGCGATAAGCTGTTGTATACTGCCTATATGCCAGGCTTTGACCCTAAGGCCCTG
>CAZXTW010000856.1:1342-3168 GCA_964643525.1 uncultured Roseivirgaceae bacterium | reverse complement strand
AGGTCATAACCTTGTGCATTAGCAGCGGCCTGCCATTGTAAGGTAACGGGTAACTCAAGCCCGGTGGCATCAATAGCCGGGGCAGCCAGTACCACATTGCCCAGTTGGTCAAGGTCGTTCTCAATCAGTACTGTATCAGTTTTGGTACAGCCGTTTTTGGTTACCTCTACCCAGTATTTACCAGCCTCACTTACAGTAATGCTGCGGCTGGTACGGCCGGTGTTCCACAGGTAGCTGCCGCTAATGCGGGCATCTAGCGTTACAGTCTCGTCTTTACATATGTTGCGGTCGGGGCCAAGGTCTACCACATGCTCAAACCGCTCAGTATTGAGGGTAAAGGCCGTGTTGTTGTCATAACCCTGCACCACAATAAAGTAGGTGGTGTTAACCGCCAGGTTATTGCGCACCAGCAGGTTGTCAGTGCCACAGGCACTGGTTACATAAGCGCCGTTGCTGCGCAGCAGGTGCAGGCAGTTTTCAGCGTTTGATGATTGCAGGCTGAACACCACAGAATCAGTACAGTTGGGCAGTGTAAACTGATAAAACACATCACTGTTGCCTACGTTGCTTGAGCCCGTGTAGGTGTTAGAGAAGTACAGGGTGTTTTCTGTAGCCTGGCTGGGTATGCCAGCCAGCACAATGGGGTTTTGCCGGCGGTTACCGGGCCTGTCTGGTATAATATGGAAATCACCGCTGGTGCCGGCTATCGCAGCATCGTCAACACTGCTTACCCGCACCCGGTACTGCGCACTTTCAGCATAGGCCGTAGTCACTGCAAAGGTGTAGGTTTCATTGTTGGCCGCTACCGTGGCCAGGGTTTGCCAGCTAACGCCACCATCGGCCGTTAGCTCAACATTTACCTGCTGCCCAGGTAAAAAGTTGGTAGCCTGCCACGTAATGGTGCGGTTTTGCAGGCCTGGCCATATTTCACCACCCGTTGGGGCCGTAACCAGTATTGAACCATTGGTTAAGGTAAACGCACCCGTAAGGCCCTCTATGGCAGGGCGGTTTTGCATGCGTACCGCCACCTGTGCAGTGGTGGTGGGCGAAGTGCCAAAGGGAACCGTCCAGTCATACTGCCCGTCATTAGGCGTGTTGCTTTCAATGGTTACCCAGTTGTTGCCGTCAAGGGTGTAGCGCACCTCCATGGGGGTGGCAGGGGTTAAGCCCTCAGTAGCCCAGTTAATGGCATAAGTGCGGCCTATAATCAGCTGCTCGGCAGTGGTAGGTGCACTGACCAGTACTGTGGGTACTGATACAGTAAAGGGCACATCGCTCTGCCCGGTAATGGTGTTGTCATCATCACTGACAATACTAATCAGGTAGTTGGCGCTGGGCGTCTGGCCCTCGGGTATGTTCCAGGTATAGCTGCCGTCGTTGGGCTCATTGGCTGCCAGCGTGGTAAAGCTGCTGCCACCGTTGGTTGAAATGGCTATGGTTACCGTCTTGTCGGCTGCCAGGCCTACAGGTACCCAGGTAATGTCATGGGTTTCTGCCTGGTACAGCACCTGCCCTGCCGCGGGGGCAGTCACGATAAACCTGGGCTGGCTAATGCGGAACACATCGTTGCTGGTATCTTCTAAGCTTATGCTGGCCCTTGAAATGCGTATGCGGCCCTGCTGGGTGAGCGGGTAGCCAAAAGGCAGCTGCCAGTTGTATGCCTCATCACCAGCGGGCACGTTGGTAGCCAGCACCTGCCAGGTGTTGCCACCGTCGGGCGTGTATTCAATGGTGAGTTCGGTGGTGGGGGCCACACCAATGGTTTGCCAGCGGATGGGCACCACCGAACCGGGGTAGTAGGTTTCATTGCCAAAGGGCTCTTGTAT
>CAZXTW010000856.1:0-1242 GCA_964643525.1 uncultured Roseivirgaceae bacterium | reverse complement strand
CCGGCTATTTTCAGGTCGTTGTTGTTGGTGCTTCCAACAACGCTTACCATGGCTATGCGGGTGTTGCTCCACTGGCCGGCGGCATCCTGCACGCGCATGCCTATTACATGAAAGCCCTCTTCAAGGGTGGCCGGGATGTTGTATACGGTAGTGATGTCAGTACCTGGCGTAATATTGATTGACTGGCCCTGGCCTATGCCGGGGTCGTTGTCTACAAAATACTCTGCCCTGGTAATGTTGGCCACAGGCTGCGCCTGTTGCTCGCTGTCTTTGTATATAACGGTATAGCGCGTGTTGCTCCAAAGCCCTTGCTGGTTGCGTACCCTTGTACCTACGGTATGGAAGCCGGGCGTTAATGAGGCTACGTTAAAGTTTTTAACTACCTGCAGGTTGGTACCTTCTATTAAGCTATAGGCAGTACCGTTGCCTGTACCGGGGTCAGTATCAACAAAAAACTCGCCCGCTACTATAGGGGCACTGCTGTTTTGCAGGGCCGGGTCGGGCACTATAAATACTGATGTGCGGTTGTGCGACCACTGGCCGTTTTCATCCTGCACACGCACGCTTACGGTATGTAAACCGGGGTTCAGGCCTGCCGCGTCAAAGCTGGGCAGGGCCACTACATCGGTGCCTGGGGTTACATCAAACGTGTTGCCAGCACCTATGCCGGGGGCAGTATCAATAAAGTATTCACCTCTGGCAATGGGCACCGGCGTGGTGCCGCCCAGTACCATAACCACACCGCCACGGGCAGGGCCCCAATGGCCCTGCGCATCGTGCATGCGCACGCCCATGACGTGTATACCGGGCTCAAGGTTATCGGTTGGTAAAGTAGCTACCAACGACACCTCAGTGCCTTCGATTACACTAAAGGCTTTTCCGCTACCGGGGCCGGGGTCAGTATCAAAAAAGAACTCACCACCTGTTACATTGACCAACTCGCCGGTAAGTACACCTTTTTGTACGGCAAAAATCTGACTTTGTACCGCACTCCACTGGCCGGCAGCATCCTGCATGCGCACGCACAGCAGGTGGATGCCGTCAGGCAAGGCCGAAACCCCAAAATTGCCAATATGGGTAATATCAGTACCGGGGATTACGGTAAAGGCAGTACCGTTGCCCACGCCGGGCTCTGTGTTAAAGAAGTACTCGCCACGCACCAGGTTGGTGCCGCCAGGCGTAAAATTCACTGATGATTTGATGAACAGGCGCGCCGAGGTGGCCGACCAGCCATTGGCGTTT
>CAZXTW010000855.1:0-3176 GCA_964643525.1 uncultured Roseivirgaceae bacterium | reverse complement strand
AGATTTTACTAACCACCCTACAACTTTTTACTAAGCAGGCTACAAGATTTTACTAAGCAGGCTACAGGTTTTTACTAAGCACCCTACAACTTTTGTGGGTAGTAAAAAGTTGTTGCATGGGCCTGTAGTAATTGTGTTTTCATTTAGTACTTAATTTGAAGCTACATTTAGTACTACACCGTTGCTAAGACCCTATAGGGTTCGTTACTACATTTAGCACTAAATTCGATGCCACATTTAGTACTAAAATCGTTACTACATTTAGTACTAAATTCGATGCTACATTTAGTACTAAACCGTTAAAGTACCTCTTAAGGGATGTTATTGTTGGGGTGGCCTAATCAATACAGTTTTTACATGGGGGTTGCTTTTAACCCGCCAGATAAACCCGTCAAGCACATAATGGGTTACCTGCGGCAACGAGAGCAGCGCCAAAACTAAGGCCTGCCACCAGGGGTTGGCCAGGGCCTG
This sequence comes from uncultured Roseivirgaceae bacterium, assembly GCA_964643525.1. Classification (GTDB taxonomy): domain Bacteria; phylum Bacteroidota; class Bacteroidia; order Cytophagales; family Cyclobacteriaceae; genus CAZXTW01. The sequence goes on along the minus strand of CAZXTW010000855.1, from coordinate 2,705 downwards.
TGCGGGGTAGCTGATTAGCTGCCCAAAAAATGCCTGCTTTTCGTGGTTCAGCAATACGTCCCACAGCAGCTCTTCGCCAAAAGCAAGCAGCAGCACAGCCGTTACCATCCACGCTACATGCCCGGCCACCTTGCGGTAGGGCTGCCAGCCGGTTGCCTTGGCCTTCTTGCCCTCTACATAATGAAACACCAGGGCCATATAAGGCAGCCCATGGGCCACTACATTGGTTAAGGTAAAAACCAGGTCAGAATTAAACCAGACAATGCCCATGTACCAGTTCATAGCTGTGCTGCCTACCCACAGCAGCTTGCCAATGGGCGGGGGTTGGTGGGAGCGCCTGTGGCGCCATACAGTTTCAGCCCCCCAGGCTGCAATCACGCACCAGTACAACACATTGGCCACAACAAACCAGGGGCCGCTCACCTGCTGCCATTGCTCTACAGTAAGCCCCATCAGGCTGGGCAGCGAGAAAAAATCGCCGGCAACAAACCAGTTAAAATTCAAATTGCTGTTCAGGTGCCAGTACACCACCGGGTAAAGGGTAGCCAAATAAACCACCCACTTATCTTTTAACCATTGTACTTTGGGCCGCCACCCAAAACGGGCCGCATACAAAGCCAAAAAGCCATATTGCTGCTTAATAAAATGAAACAGGGCCAGGTAGGCCAGTATGCGCCAGTACCACAGCTCAGTAAACTGCGCCAAGGCAAACAGGGCCACAAAACACAGCAGGGGGGCCGCAACAAGCAGCCTGCGGTGGCGGCCAAACTCTTCCTTATCGCCATACGTTCTGAAAATGGTACTCCAGACATGGCTCACATCAATACCCAGCACAAACACCACCCACACCCATATAGGCACCTCATGCTGCAGGGTGGCACCGGGCAGCAGCCAGCACACCAGCCAAATGGCCCATACCGGGGCAAACAACACCAGCAAATCAGTACGGCGGCCAAACAGCCATCTATTTGTAGCATTGCCCTGCATCAAAACCTCCAGTTACCTTTAATATAATACCGCTGCAACACCGGGTTACTCAATGTATTTACCGCTGGGGGTTCAGTATAATGCACTGGCTTGCCCCAGGCGGTAATCAGCTGTATAGCTTCTTCATTTAACCACCGGGTGGTTAGCCTGCCTTGCTGCCATTGGTGCAGGGTGGCCTGCATCTGGCTGCTGGTTGTTGTTTTATGGCCCAGCACCCAGCCCCACTCGCCAACAGTCAGCACCTGGTTGTGAATAGGTAAAGTATTAAAGCCGGCAGCACCCAGGGTGGCGTCTACACAATTAAAAGCCAGCGTAGCCAAATAGGGGCTGCCCCCCTGGGTAATCAGCACCCCGCTGGCACTTAGCCTGGCATAACACAGCTCAAAAAACTCTTTGGTATAATAGCGGTTATCGGCAATAGTTTCTGGGTCGGGCAGGTCAACAACAATCACATCAAACAACTCGGCCTGGGGCAGTGCATGCAAAATTTCCTGGCCAGTGCGGTGCACTTTTTCATGGACAAGCGCCCCCTGATTTACCTGCCCAATCACTGCATGGGTAGCAAACAGTTGCGTCAGGGCAGCATCAAAAGGCATATGCCTGATTGTGGTCAGGCCATTATACTTCAGTACCTCGCGCAGGGCCAGGCCGTTATCGCCCCCAATAACCAACACCCGTTTAGGGTCAGGGTGCAGCGCCATGGGCGTATGCACCAGGGGCTCATAATACATGGCCTCATCAATGGTGCTGAACTGCTTTTGGCCGTTCAGGTAAACATAATAATGGCTGCGCCATTGTGTCATGACCAACTGGCTGTGGGCCGTATTTTCAGCATACACCACCTTATCATAATAATTGGCCTGCTGGTCATACAAAACAACACTGCCCGGCACCAAAGCAGGCCCAATACTGGTTAGCAGATACACTGCCACAACACAGGCCAGTGGCTGGGCCATGACCCTACGCCTGGCAGGACCCATGTTTTTTGCATTGACCTGCACTAATGATAGGGCGCATATAGCCACCAGGCCCATGCCGGTGCCTGGTGAAAGTGGTGCCTGGTTGGTGAATGTCATCAAAGATACCCCAACGGCAGTAAGCAGGGTAACTACAATGCCAAACCGGTTGGCCTTGAGCTTAACCTTTGGTGCAAGGCCTATTTGCATGCTGGTCAGTTCAAGGGTAAGCCACACCCCCAACAATAGGGCAGGGGTATACAAAAAGGCCAGAAAATAAATGGTGTACTCTCTTACGGCATAATACACCAGGGGGCTCAGGTACAATAAGGCAACAGCTACCAGCCTGAAATACACCAGGGGCATAAACTTAGGGGGGGGCAACAGCCTGGTAGCCACCCAGCATACACCCATGCCTGTCATTACAGCTATGGCAAGGCCAACGCCATGGGTGGTCGGTTGCCCGTCATAATAAACAGCCATAAAAGTGTAATCAAACCAAACCCCACCACTAAACAGCAGCAGGGCTGCGGGCAGCACAAATGTAAATGTGTTAGGCTTCATCGGGCTCGTCGTCGTCTTTGCTTGCAAGCACCAGCCCGCATTGTTCACATACATGGGGCTGCCTGTGCTTTTTACTTTCCTTTTTCTTTTGCTTTTTGCGCCGCTGTATTTCAGACTCAAACCCGGTGGCTATAATACCTGCGGGCAGGGCAAACACACCAATACCTAAAATGGCTATCACTGCGCCCAACAATTTGC
>CAZXTW010000854.1:0-3176 GCA_964643525.1 uncultured Roseivirgaceae bacterium | reverse complement strand
AGTTGAAAAACTCAGCCACGCCATTATGCAAATTGACATTACACCCAACACCATTGTTGAGCCACACCACCATCAAAAAGTACTAAAATATGGCCCTGTTTCCGGTTTAACCATGGGCTATGTCAGGTTACTTCATGTGTACAGGTATATCCATCAAACCCACACCTACATTGAAATTCAGCCAATAGGGTCAACGGATTTTAGTAAGCGAGGTGATTCTGGGGCATATGTCCTTTCAGCAGAATTCCCTAATCAGGTTGTTGCCCTCAATGATGAGGGGGCAAAGTTTGAAGGCATAGAACCCGGGTCAGATTTGGTTGTTGGTAGCCTTTCTATCCCTATGAGTCGAGTTGTAAAACAATTAAATATTTCACTTAAAAAATAATATGATATGAACACAACCTATGACAAATCTGCGCTAAAAGAAAATGTGCCTTACTTGTACCTTCAGAAGGATCAAGGTACAAACAATGGCCTTTACCATCTACATATTTACATTAAACTAAATGGTTACAAAATTGATGAAAACAACATTAAAATAGAGGAGCTAAAAGTTGTTAATGGCCATGAAAATAAAGATAGAGTAACCAGAGGCCACCCATATTATGACCCTACTCTGGTAAAAACGAGAGTATTCATCCAAATTGATGAAGAAGGTGGTCATACCGAAGACTGGCATTATACAATTATTACCACAGAAGACTACATGCAGGGAAGAGCGGGTCACATACCAACAGACATGATTCAAGTACTTCTTGGTGACCATGACCATAACCATAAGGGCTCGAGCGTAGGCCATATGGGAGATGCTGATGATAGCAACTAATTGAATTGAATTCAAAATTACAGCAGGCGGCCTGAACTGCCTGCTTTTTATTTTTTCACAGCAAACTGATCACCAAAGTGGTATCCGGACCAATAACACAGCGGGGGATGAACCGCCACCCCAAGGGTGATGGATCGTTACCCTACTGGGTGGCAGGCCATGACACAGCAATACCAACGATAATGGTACAGTAATACCAACGACGATGAGACTGTTGTACCAACGATAATGGTACAGTAATACCAACGACAATGAGGCTATTGTACCAACGATAATGGTACAGTAATACCAACGACAATGAGACGGTAGAGTACAAATAGCCACTCTTTTTGTGCAAAACACAGGGTATAGGTAAAAGGGCTGGCACCGTTAGCGATCTCTTTTGTATATTGTTTTGAAACAACATACAAAATCATGACCTTTTTATTCCCTATACTCCTAACCCTCCAATTGTCTCATTCGCTGGCAACACCCCACAAGCTACCTGCAAACTACACGGGCAACTACTTTGAAGAAAACCGACCCTATGTTTATCTAGAAAAAGCAGAAGATACCTATCTCTGCCATGTAACCATGTACCTGAAAGGGCATGAGTTGGCTGAGCCATTATCATGCTGTATGGTGAAAACAGGTGTACCAATTGAAAAAGATAGAGATAGCTTCCGTGGCAAAGGTTGGGCCTGGTTTAATGCACGCAGAATGTTCAGAAAAGTAGTAATTGAAATCCCACTCAAACATGTTGATAGCACAATCACGCATACAATTACACACACCTTCACTATTTACAGTTATGAACTTTACTTGGATAAAAGAAGGCGTAAGCGCAATGAATTTGTGGAAGTAATACTAAGAGACCCCCCCAAAAAAGAATATAAAGATGATGATGCTCCTCAAACCCACAAAATGGGCACCAGCGTAGGGCACTTTGGTGATGCCGATAAATAAGGGGTGTTGTAAGTAAGGCCTTACAGACTTGTATTTTTTGATAGAATACCCGAAATTGTTTACCAGGCATTTTGTTAAAAAACCTATGAAAAAGTGCGCTCCATTGCTGGCCATATTTTTGCTGCTTACAGGTATATTACCTGTTACTGCCCTGGCCCAGGGTATTACTGAGCAACAAGCTGATTCATTAAGGCAATCAGGCCTTGACCACAAGCGTAATGGCAATTATGTTCAAGCATTAATCCTGTATGAAACTGCCCGAAGTACTTACCAACAGCTTGACCTACCCCAGCAGGTGGCCGACTGCCACAACAAAATTGGGGTGGTGTTTAAATGGCTGGCCCAGTACGACTCAGCCCAAAGCCTGGCAATTCATGAAGAACTGAATTTTAAGAAGGGCATGACCAGAAATTATGTTAACCTGAGCAATGTTTTTGTACAGATTCATGATTATAACAAGGCCCTCCGCTTCAACCATCTAGGACAGGCACTGGCCAGGGAAATTAATGACCAGAAACTATTGACACTGCTGTATGAAAACATTGGCAACCTGTATACCGCAACAGATTACCTTGGCCTTGACCTTGACTCGGCCCTGTATTACTTTAACCAAGCCCTGACTATTTACCAAGCCAACGAATATGACTATGGTATAGCTGGTACCTACCAAAACTTTGGCCTGGTAGCCGAACGAAAAGGCCAGCTTGAGCAAGCCATCAACTATTATCATAATAGCTTAAACCTATTTACACAGCTTGAAGCCTATACTGAAACGGTAAACCTACTGCGTAACCTGGGTAAGGTAGCTCAAGACCAGCAGAGGTATGCCGATGCCCTGCAATGGTACCAGCAAGGGTTAGACTCAGCCAATAAGTATGATATGATCAATGAAATTCAAGTGTTTGCTGGCAGTATGGCTCAGGTATATGATTCGCTACAGCGGCCTACCGAAGCGTTGGCAATGAAAAACCTGCAGATACAATACTTATACTCAATGTTAAACTGGAACGATATTAAAGGCATTGAAGAACTATACATTAAATACCAGGCTGAAAAACGCGACAAAGAAATAGCCCAACAGCGAGTGCTAATAGCACGCAAAACTGCTGAAAATGAGGGCTACCTCATTACCCTGGCTGTATTTTTGGCCCTGACTATTGTGCTGGTGCTGATTTACCAACAGCGGCAAAACGCCCTGAAAAAGCTGCGCCAGCGCGAAAAAGAGCAGCACAACCAGCGCGTAAAAGAAATGATGCTGCAACAGGAGGTGGCTCAATTGAACGCCATGCTTGACGGCCAGGAGAAAGAACGCAAGCGCATTGGCCAAGAGCTGCACGACCGTGTGGGCAGCCTGCTTACAGCCACCAAAATGGCCTACCAGCAAGAAGCCCCCGCCAACAACAAT
>CAZXTW010000853.1:853-3180 GCA_964643525.1 uncultured Roseivirgaceae bacterium | reverse complement strand
TCCAACGGATTGCGGGGCGTTCCTTTTTGTCTCGTCTTATGGGTTAGCTGCGCTGTCAGTGCTGCATCTGGCGCAGCCACCTGCAGCGCAGTCAGTAAATCATTTTTCATAAAGCACTACGCTTGTAATTATAAGTTATGAATTCATAATTTATCACTCATAACTCATAACTATTTAGTTGTCAACTCCTTTTAAGGTAATGGGCAGGCCGGCCACCATAAAAATGGCGGTTTGTGCTTTGGCGGCCACATACTGGTTGGCCCACCCCTGCAGGTCGGTAAAATGGCGGCCAGCGGCATGCTCGCCGTGCAGGCCCATGCCCAGCTCATTGCTTACAATAATAAAGGTACCCTCCATGGCGGCAATGGCATCTACCTCGGCCTTAAAAGCCGCCAGGCAGGCCTTTACATCCTGCTTCAACTCGGTAAAATAATTGGTAAGCCACAGGGTTACGCAATCAATCACCACCGTGCGGCCGGCTATGGGCAGGGTGTGCAGGTCTTTTTGCTGCTCGTAGCTGGTCCACTGGGGGCCACGCTCGTTTTTATGGCGCTGCACACGTTTCTCAAACTCAGTATCCCACACCTTGGCAGTAGCCACATACACAGGGCTGCTGCTGTTTTGCAGGGCCAGCTGCTGGGCGTGGCTGCTTTTGCCACTGCGGGCACCACCGGTAATCAGTACAATCATGGGCAGGCATTCTCGTTAACTCCCCCTGCTTACTCAAACAAGGGGGCTTGGCGCCACCAGCAGGGGGTTACGCCAGATATGCCGACAAAACTATTTTTTTTAATTCACAATGTATAACCAACAGTTCATAATGTAGCCAGCTTGGTGCGCATTTGGGCAACTTTCAATACTCATCACTCAATTTTCAATTGGTATGGCCGTTTACCTTTTAACCATATTACCAACCAATTACCAAGTTTCATGAACAGCAAAACCACACAAGCCAGCTTTGGCCTGGCCTTGGCTGTGCTATGCCTTTTGGGGCATGCGGCCGCAGCCCAACACACCATTGGCATCAAGGCAGGTGCCAGCTACAGTACCATTGGTTCAAGCATCATCAATTATGGAGGTACCGCAGGCTTTCAGGCAGGCGGCTTTTACCAACGGCCCCTGTCAGAAAAAGTAGCCCTTCAGGCGGGGCTGGCCCTGGCCCAGCGGGGTGCCAGCGATGAGGTATTCTTGACAGACGAAACCGGGCTGGCTATTGGTTCTGACCGGCAGCACATTCGCCTCAATTACCTTGATTTGCCCGTGGGGGTGGCCATCTCACTGGGCCAGGCCATGTACCTGGGTACCGGCTTGCAGGTAAGCTTGCTACTGTCTAACCAGCAAAAGGGCCTGCAAAGGCTTGGCGGGCCAGGCAGCAGCAATTTTGGCTGGCGGCGTTTTGATGTAGCCTCCTTCCTGGCCGTAGGGCGCACCATTACCGGCAGCCTGGCCGCCGAGTTGCGCGGCAGCCTGAGCTTTATCGAGCCTTATCAACGCAAAAATGACCTGTTTTATACCTTCAGCCACACCTCCCTACAGCTATCGGCTGTTTACACCCTAAATTAGAGGTTAAAGGTTAGAAGTTCGAGGTTAGAATTTTGAGGTAGCACTGCATTGTAATGTAGCTGTGCAGAGGTTAGAAAATGTAGAACTCCTGATTGCGTTCAGGAGTTCTACACACCTTAATTACAATTGTAAAGTAAGGCCGCCCATGAGGTTAATGCCGGGTGTATTAAAATTAGTACGCTCGGTAAACTCAGTATTGGTCAGGTTGCGCACATCGGCAAAAAACGTAAGGCCAGCGTTGGGCAGGCGGTAACTGGCGTGTACATTTACCAGCGTATAGGGATCCAGCTCGCCGGTATCATTAAACAACTCCAACCGCTCGCCCTGGTGTTGTGCTGTAACAGAAAGCTGCCAGGCCTGTTTGGGCTGGTACTGCACGCCGGCTGTTACACTTTGGCGCGGCAGGTTCAGGCCATCTTCTCTTACCGTTACTACCCCATTTCTGTAGGCTTCATACGCATTAATCATGGCATGATAATGGGTAACCACACGCCACTGTGTATGGGGCACTACAGTAACGCCCAGCTCCAGCCCCTGCGTGTGGTAATGGTCTCTGCCGTTGGTATACATAACTAAAGAGGTACCAGCTTCAGCATCAAACACCAACTCTGACATCCCAAAGTCTTCCATAGTACGCTGGTAGTAGGTAGCAGTAAACCGTATGGCTCCATTGGCCCAGTGGGCTTGTGTGCCTACCTCCCATGTGGTGCTGTTATAGGGCAACAGGTGGCTGTCTACAAAACGTAAACTATCAAATTGGGCAT
>CAZXTW010000853.1:0-836 GCA_964643525.1 uncultured Roseivirgaceae bacterium | reverse complement strand
CAAAAAAACCAAGCGACCTTGTAAAGTGCGGGGCATTGCCCCGGCTTATGTTGGCAAACACCTTGTAATTGGGTGTAAGCTGCCAGGCCGGTGCCAGGCTAAACGTATGGCCATTATTTGTGTCACTAAAAGCCGTATACCGGTAGCCTACCCCTACATACAGGCCGGTAGGGCGCCCCAGCAGGGCATGTACATAGGGGCTGGCCCACCGCTGGCTTGTTGTAGGAAAAAATGCATTAAAATTGTACTGTTCGGCAGGATCTGTAGCAGTTAGCGTAGCACCTTGCACACCCGCGGTAACCTGCAACAGGTCATTCACAGTGGTGGTGCCGTATACCTCGGCCATATGGGCATAGCCACGGTCTTTAAGCAAATACAGCCCGGTACTATCACCTGTACTGCCCCCGTAAAGCACATCGTCAGTCTTACGCCAAAACGACCTTTCGGTATACTGGTAATTGGCCTGTAGCTGCCACTGGCCCAGGGGCATCGCAGCCTGCAGGCCGGTATTGGCCAACATCAAACCACTACTGCCCCGGTGAAAGTCCTGCCCGGCAAAATTATCGTCTTCGGCATTCCACTTACTGTACTGCACAAAAGGGCGCAATTGTACCTTGCCCAGTGCAATACCAGTATTCAGCAGCAGGTTGTGCCGGGTATAACCGTCAAGGTCAGCATTAGGGCCTACATTAAAACTGGGGTTTTCATTGATGCCATTGCTGCGGCTAAGGCCATAAGCCGCATGGTAGCTTAAGGGGCCTTTGTTGCCATAGGCAGCCACATTGGCGGTGGCAGTAGTAAACGAGCCACCCCACAGCTGCGCTGCCAGGCCAGGG
>CAZXTW010000852.1:0-3182 GCA_964643525.1 uncultured Roseivirgaceae bacterium | reverse complement strand
TTGCAGGCTAATGCTGGTGGTGGTATCCTGCTTCAGCAAAATACCCTCTGGCAATGGGGCAAAATTCACCTGCCAGCGGTTCAGTTGTACGGGGGTTAGGTTCGTGGCATCAGTAGCCGTATACACCAGCCGCAACGTAGCAAACTGGTTGGCATCAATAAAACTCAAGTCAGTTTGTGCGGCGGTAACGGCATCAAGCAACAGCGTTTCCTGGCCGCTGGCTGTTATGCCAAACACAGCTACCTGGGCCACATCAGCCGCCTCGGCCATGCCAGTTACCAGCTCAAGTGACTGCCAGGCAGCAGCAGGCCCTACCACCTGGGTAGTTAAACTGCCGCTTTCAAAGCTGCCAGTCAGGTTGGTATTGAGGCGCACCAGCTGCTGGGTAGGCGGCAACGGGTCTGCCGCCGAAGCCCGCACTAAAGTGGCTGTACCGGGGGCATTGCCCTTACGGCCCAGCACAATAAAGGGCTCACCATCACCAATAGCAGCAAAATCACTGGCACGTACCCCTATCTGCTCCAACACATCAAACAAAGCAGGCGGCCAGGTGCTGAACTCAGGGTTGCCCTTATTCAGCAGCAGTACTGGCTCGCCGGGCTGCACGGCATTAATATACCGTGTCAGCCGGTCGGCCGGGCCGGTAATATCCTGCACATTAAAATTATTAATTACCTGCGGGGTGCGGCCACAGCGCAGTGAATCCTGCACGTCAAAACCAGGGCCAGCAATAACCGCATAAGGTATCAGGGTACTGCGGTCAAAGGCAATAACATGCACAGTATTGGTACGGCATATCCTATCGGCCGGGCTGCTAATCACAAACTCCTGCCCACCAATTTCAACAGAAATGCGGCGTTCAAGGTCGGCCGGGCGGTCAACGCCAATAGTCGTGACTGAAAGGGCCAGCTGGTTTTCAATAAACGTATACTGCCCCGTAATTGGGCTGCGTACCAGCCCATTAAGCGTATTCTGGTCAAACTGGCCGGGGTGGCCCTGCCGCCACCCTTCACCACTGGCATTTAAATACGTAAATGAGCTACCCGTCCATGAAGTATCTTCACCAGCCAGCGGGTTGGTAAGGCGCGTGCGCCAGTAAAACACCGTGCTGTCATTTGCCGTTACTGGCAGCGTAACCAGCCAGCGTGCCAGCACATTGGCCTGCACCGTTTGTGTTTGGCGCACTGCACTGTTAAAAGCCAGGGTGGTATCTACTTCAAAAGTAACCTGCCTGATGCCTGCCAGCAGGTCGGCTGTTTGGGCCAATAGCGTTACCGTATCAGTGGGCACCAGCCCATAATCCATGGGGTACAGGTTAACCGTACTGCCCAAGGCAATAAAAGCGGTGAGCTGGGCGCTGTTGTTTGCCTCGTTCAGCTCATCAATAGCCGCATTGGGGTCAAGTGTTACCTCAAACGTATTAATACCAAAGCCACCGGCTACATCATTAGGCAGGGTTACATACAGGGTATCTTGAAACAGCACCGGCTCAAACTGCTGGGTAACGGCAGGCAGTTGGGTGCCGTCACTTAAAACACGCACCACAGTTACTTCAAGGGGCTGGGTAGTAACCCGCCCAAAATTGGTCACGGGCAGGGCTAGCAGAAATGAATCGGCTGCGGCATCAACGGGCTGCCCGTTAAACCCTTCTAAAAACAGGCCGTTTTCTGGCAGGGCATAGTCTGGGGCACCTGCCCCAAACAGCCTAAGGGCCGGGTCGCCCTGCAGCACCACCTGCTGCACCTGCGATATATTAATGGTGCTATTACCAAACTGCTCTAAAAACCTGATTGAGGTTTCCTGTTGCACATCACCCAGGCCCTGATCAATAAATACGGCATCGCCATAGGCGGTTTCATAAAACACGTCGCTCCACCGCTTCAGGGCCGTGCTCAGGCCGGTGGCACTGTGTGCCAAAAAGCCAATGGCCCCCAGGTTATTGGCCAGCACCCAATTCTCACCAAAAGTTTCAAACCGCCCAAATACACCACCAGCATTACAACCATTAACCAAAATTACAGGGTAACGGCCCGTATTATTGTACCCAAGCAAGGGGTCGGTCACGTTGCCAATCTCAATATCAGTCAGGTTCGGGGCCGAGTGGCCATAAAAAGTAATCAGCCCCAGCCCGTCGTTCACCAGGTCACTTACATTAATCAACTCGCGGTTGCTGTTGCCTTCTTTACCAATGGTGGTTACCGCGCCACCCAAAAAGCGGCCTTCGGCCACTTCAGCAAAATCATCAACAAAACTTCTAAACGCCACCAGCTCATTGGGGGTAAGCCCACCACTAAGGTGCAGCAGCCGCTTTTGCCACAGCTCATCAAAAGGGGCACGCTCTGCCTGTTGCAGCTTTTGCAGGTAATCTGCCACATGTTGCGGTGTTTGCGCGCTCAGGCGCCCGGTAGGCACAGCGGGCCCAAACTCAGGGCCGCCAAGGCCAGCGGTAAAAATAATGTCAGAACCAGGGTTGCCACCCGGCGGCACCAAATCCTGCACGCCAAACAGCTCAGGGCTTTGCCGGTACAGCGGCCCGTTGTTGCTTAGCACTGTACCGCTAAGCACCCCCTTACCCACCAGGTAAAGGTACTGTGGGTTGCCTTGCTCAATCAAAAACCGCATTAAATTCTTAATGGCCAGGGGGGTGGTTTCGCCATAACCAAACTGGTCATACACCTGGTCAATAGTCATTACAATGGGTAAATAACCCCCTCCCTGTGCCGTAGCACGGTAATCTGCATGGGCCTGCACGGGGTCAGTAAAATCGCCAGCTGGCTGCCGCAGCAATGGGTGCGTAATAATGACGTAATTAATGGCTGTGGGCACCACCTGCTGAAAGTTAACCAGGCTAAGGGTGGGTGTACGTACTGTATTAGGGGCGCTTACCAACAACTGCCGCGCAACTTGCGCCTGGTCAATACCAGCTGCTGCGGTACCGCCACTAAACGTATAACTTACTGCCCTTACTGTGGCTGGCTCAGTAATATCAAAAATGGTGCTGCCGCCGGGCACATTGGCTACCTCAACAAACTGGGTGGGGCTGCCACCGGGCAACTCTAGCACCTTTTGTGCTTCGCCATCTAACCGCACCTGCTGGTTAAAGCTAATCACTGCCCTGGTTACCGATACCCTGTCTGCCGCGCCGGCCACACCAATAGCCCTGAAGCGCACCACCAGCGTAC
>CAZXTW010000851.1:0-3190 GCA_964643525.1 uncultured Roseivirgaceae bacterium | reverse complement strand
CAGCCCCTCTGCTTCCAGCTTATGCACCAGCAGGCGGTAGGCCTGTACCATTACCTGCGCGTTGCTGGCCTTCATCGAGATGACTATATTATAATAGCTTTCGGCCTCACAAATGCGCAAAAACTCAAGGGCACTTTCTACCATACCCAGGGGGGTATCACCATAGCGGCTCATAATGCGGTCGCTCAATGAGCCATGGTTGGTGCCTATGCGCATGGCTGTGCCATATTCTTTACAAATCTTTACCAGGGGCACAAACCGCTCTCTGATGCGCTCCAGCTCTTCCTGATAGGTATGGTCAGTATACTCAATGGTTTCAAAGCGTTTTTTATCAGCATAGTTGCCGGGGTTTACACGCACCTTCTCAACCAGGCGAGCGGCCAGCTCAGCAGCATTGGGCGTAAAATGTATATCGGCAATCAGCGGTACATCACAGCCCCGGGCACGCAACTCCTTTCTGATATTCTCCAGGTTTTGGGCTTCCTTAATGCTGGGCGCGGTAATGCGCACATACTCGCAGCCTGCTTCAACCATGCGCAGGGTTTGCTCAACAGAGCCCTGGGTGTCCATCGTGTCAACCGTTGTCATTGACTGTATCCTGATGGGGTGGTGGCCCCCCAGGGGTATATCACCAATGTTTACAATGCGTGTTTTGCGGCGGCTATAGGCTGTTAAGCTGTTGCAGTACTGCACTTGCTTTAAAAGCAGGTCGTTGGCGGTATCTAAACCCATATGGCGAGGTGCGCTAATTTAAATGATTATACTGGTGCGGTGGGCTTGCCTGTTTGTGGGCCCTCCTAATGGTGTACAAATATAGGTCGGTAATCATTCCGGTAGGCTTAAAATTGACTGGTGTTGCGGGCTTGATAGAATTTTTTTAAAAATATTTAGCCCCCTGCAACAAAAGGGGCGGTGGGTCGTCTACAGGGTGTCATGAGTATAGAAGCTTACCAAGATAAAGTGCTACCGGTGCAACACAAGCTGTACCGTTTTGGGTTAAGGATGCTGGGCAGCGAAGAAGAAAGCCGCGATGTGGTGCAGGAAGTGCTGCTGAAGGTTTGGAGCCAGCGGCAGCGCCTTGACGAAATTCGCAATGCCGAAGCCTGGTGCATGACGCTGTGCCGCAACCTGTGCCTCGATAAGCTCAAGCTCAAGTACAACCAGAATGCCTCTTTGGCCGATGGCCTTGAGGTGCACGACAACCAGGCCACCCCCTACCAGGTGGCAGAAAGTAACGATACCATGGATAGCCTCAGGGCAATGATGGACCACCTGCCTGCCATGCAAAAGCAGGTGCTGCACCTGCGCGATGTTGAAGGGTATGCTTATAAAGAGATAAGCGAACTGCTGCAAATAGAGGTAAACATGGTAAAGACGTATTTATTCAGGGCCCGTAAAGCAATGAGGGCACGTATTGAAACCTCGCAAACTAACAATGTGTATGGAGCCAGATAAGATTGAACGCTTACTGCAAAAATACTGGGACTGCGCAACCACCGAGGCTGAAGAGGCGGAACTGAAGCGGTATTTTCAGTACGGGCAAGTGGCCGACCACCTGAAGCCTTACCGCAGTTTGTTTGCCGCCTATGCTGATGCCGCCCAGCAGGCCATGCCCCAGCCATTTAGCCTGGAGGCCATACAGCAGGCGGCAGTGCCCGCCAATGGGCAGGCAAAGGGTACGCTAACCACTGCCACCCAGCCAGAGGCTGATACTGGTCAGGGCAAGCAGGTATTGCTGTGGTCTGTTATGAGCCGCAGGGCTGCCGCTGCCGTAGCCATCATTGTAGTGGGGGCGGTGCTTATGGTATCGCAGCTGGGCAATAACCCCAAAGAGCCTGCCTATGCCGTGAACGACCCCCACGAGGCTTACCTTGAAACTAAAAAAGCCCTGATGCTGGTTTCGGCCAAAATGAATGCCAACAATGCCAGCAATGCCCTGCAAACTGTATCGGGCAGGCTGTATAACAACCAGGCAGGCAAGGCCATTGGCAAGGTGCGCAACAAACTGGGGATGGCCCAAAACCATGTGTATGGCCTGGGGGCCCTGGGCAAAGGACAACGTGTAATTGAAAAAGAAATCATAAATAAAAACCAATGAAAAAGATCGGATTACTATTCATGGCCACCATGTTGTTGGCCTTTGGCGCCCAGGCGCAAAGCAGTTCAGTAGCTAAGTTTTTTGACAAGTACGGCGATAGCGACGAGTTTACCACAGTTTCAGTAACGGGCCGCATGTTTGACCTGATGGTTCAGGTTACTGAAGACAGCGAAGAATCGGCCGCCATTAAAGAAGTGGCTGAAGGGCTGAAGGGCCTGAAGATTTTAACTTCAGACAAGGGCGACAGCCGTTCGCTTTACAATGAGGTAATGGGCAGCGTATCTAAGGCCAATTTTGAAGAGCTGATGAGCATCAAAGAAGGCAAAGGTGATATTAAGTTCATGATTCAGGAAAAAGACAAGGTGATTACCGAGCTGATTATGGTAAGCGGTGGCGACGAAGAGTTTATGCTGCTCACCATGTATGGCAAGATAGACCTTGAGGCCATTGCCAAGATTTCAAAAAACATGAACATCAATGGCCTTGAAAACCTTAAGAAGTTAGACCAGGGCAACTAGGCATACCTTTTTTAGCTGTTACAAATGCACAAAGAAGCTGACTATAGTAGGCTTCTTTGTGTGTTTTTGTATTATTGCAAGCTGGCAACAGCCGTAAAAACAGGCAGCTTGTCAAAAACCAATACTTATGAGGACTATTGTATTATCGCTGGTATTGTTTGCGCTGCTGGCCCTGCCGGCACAGGCACAGACTGACATTTCAAGCAGGCTGGCACAGCGCGATGGGGCCACCAAGTTATTTTTTTATAAGAATACCCTGCGCATGATTAACGTCTCTAAAAACGAGGCGTTTGATGAGTTGATCAAAAACATTGATAAAGTACGTTATGTAACGGTGCCCATTGAAAGAGGTGGCTTTACTCTGGAGTCATATGATGCCCTGCTGACAGAAATTAAAGGAGAGGGCTTTGAAGAGCTGATGAATATGCGCCAGGCCGACCGGTTTATTGACGCCTACCTTAAAGGGGCCTCTGAACAGCCAGACGGTTTTATTGTAACCATCCGTACTGAAGATGACCTGACTATGTTAGACATGAAGGGCCTCATTAACCCTACCCAGGTAGGTGGGTTGATG
>CAZXTW010000850.1:0-3191 GCA_964643525.1 uncultured Roseivirgaceae bacterium | reverse complement strand
CACTACCCTTGAGCTGACCGTGCAGTTAGATGAGCCCGGTACCGTATATTATACAGTGCTGGCCGATGGTGCTACTGCACCTACAGTAGCTGAAGTGCAAAACGGCAATACCATTTCGGTAGGTTCTGGCAATACTGACTTTACCGCTGATGTAACTGGCCTGACCGAGCAGACGGCTTATGACATTTACTTTGTAGCGGCTGACGACGAGGCCACGCCTAACGTACAGGATACGACTACCCTGGTAGAGGTCACTACTGAAGAAACCCCTGTGGCTGACACTGCCGCCATGGTTATTTCAGGTGTGTTTGATGGCCCACTTAGCGGCGGCCTGCCTAAGTTAATTGAGTTTTATGTACAGGCAGATATTGCCGACCTGAGCGTATACGGCTTCGGCTCTGCCAACAACGGCGGTGGTACTGATAGTATTGAAGTAGCTTTCCCTGCTCGCTCAGCCAGTGCTGGCGAGTACATTTACCTTTCAACTGATTCAACCAGTGTGAACGACTACTTTGGCTTCTTCCCTGACTTTACTGACGACAATGCCGGTAACGTCAATGGTGATGATGCCCTTGAGTTGTTCCTGAACGGCACAGTAATAGATGTGTTTGGTGATATTAATGTAGACGGCACTGGCGAAACCTGGGAGTACCTTGATGGCTGGGCCTACCGTGTTGACGGCACTGGCCCTGACGGCACCGCCTTTGTTGAAGGCAACTGGAGCTTTAGCGGTATTGATGCCAATGACGGTGAAACCTCTAATGCTGCCGCTACCACACCATTCCCCAATGCAACCTACAGCCCAACCGCTGTTGAAGATATTGATGCACCGGCCTTTGGTACTGGCTTCCCCGCTGTGGGCAGCATCAACGCCTCTGGCTTTACCATAACCGTGCAGTTAAATGAGCCCGGCACCGCTTACTATGTAGTGGTAACTGATGGTGAAACTGTACCTACTGCGGCTGAAGTACAGGCCGGCACAGGCAGTGGCGGTGCAGCGGCACAGGCCAGTGGCAGCTTTGCCGTAACCACAGCCGATACCGACGCCAGCGACGCGGTAACTACCCTGGCCAGTGGCACTGCCTACGATATTTATGTGGTAGCTGAAGATGATGAGGCTACCCCCAACCTGCAGGCATCGGCTACCTTGCTGGAAGCCACCACCACTGCGGTTGACAATACCGCGCCAGCCTTTGTGACTGACTTCCCAACGGTAAGTGACACTACCGACAGTGGCTTTACCCTGGCCGTACAGTTAGATGAGCCCGGCACTGTATATTATGTAGTAGTAGCCAGCGGCGCCACTGCACCTACCGTGGCCGAAATACAGGCCGGTACAGGCAGTGGCGGCAGCGGCGAGTTGGCCACAGGCACCATTGTCGTAGCCAACGCCACTGAAACCGCTACCGATGCAGTAACAGGCCTGGCCTTCAGCACTGAATATGATGTGTACTTTGTAGCTGAAGATGATGAAGCTACCCCCAACGTGCAGACTGATGCCTTCAGCCTGAGCATTACTACTGAAAGCATTGACATTACTGACATTGCTACCGCCCGCGGCCTTGACGGCCAGCCCCTGAACATACAGGGTATAGTTACCACCAACGACTATGGCTTTGGCAACGGGCAGTACTACGTACAAGATGCCACCGGCGGTATTAACATCTTCTTTGGTGGCAGTGACAACAATGGAGTGGTTACCCCTGGCGATGAGGTGGTTATTGCCGGTACCATTGGCTCATTCAGCAGCCAGGTACAAATATCGCCAAGCAGTGTAACCATACTCAGCTCAGGCAACGCCTTACCTGCCGCGGCCAGTATTGACTCGGCAGGGCTAAGCCTGACCAGCAGCCTGCAGGGCTCGCGCGTTACGCTAAGCGGTGTGGTTATTCTGGATGAAACTGAGTGGCCTACCAGCGCCATTAGCTCTGGCAGTGGTGTGAACGTAAGCGTGGCCGTACAGGGCAAGCCCTTCCTCATCCGCATTGACCGGGGCGAGTCATTCTTTGATGGCTCAGCCTTACCAGCCAGTCCGTTTACCTTAACCGGTATCCTGGCCCGCTTCAATGACGATGTGCAGGTGTTCCCCTTCTTTGATGGTGAAATTGTAGAAGAAACGCCCGACGCACAGGCACCGTTCTTTATGGTGGGCTTCCCGCAGCTGGATACCGTAGCTGATGACAGCATTTCGGTCATTACCCAGCTGGATGAGCCCGGTACCATCTTTTACGTGGCTGAGCCTGCCACTGCTACTGCGCCTACCGTGGCTGAAGTACTGGCCGGTACTGCTTCTGGTGGTGGTGCCCCTGCTGCCAGCGGTTCTGCCGCTGTGGCAGTTGCCGCTACCAATGATACACTGCATGTAACCGGCCTGATGGGCGGCACTGACTATGTAGTGTACCTGGTGCAGCAAGATGATGAAGGCACCCCCAACAGTGCCAGTGCAGCCTCTACAATAGCGGCTACCACACTTGAAACAGCAGATACTGATGCCCCAACCTTTGAAACGAACTTCCCTGCCTTTAGTGATACCAGCGCCTTTGGCTTTACCATTGCGGTACAGTTAAATGAAGCCGGTACCGTAAACTACGTGGTGGTGGCCAGTGGCGCTACTGCACCAACGGTGGCAGAAGTACAGGCTGGCACAGCCAGTGGGGGAGGGGCCGCCCTGGCAGCAGGCAGCATTAGCGTAACACAGGCAGCCACCACTGCTACTGAATTAATTACCACCCTGGCGGCAAGCACCGCCTATGATGTATACTTTGTAGCTGCTGATGATGAGGCTACGCCAAATGTACAGGCAACTGCAACAGCCCTGAGCATTACCACCCTGGCTGATGGCATTACTGATATCCTGACTGCCCGAGCGCTAGACGGTGTGGAGGTAACCATCAGGGGTATAGTCACCACCAATGACTATGGCTTTGGTAATGGCCAGTACTACGTACAGGATGCCACGGCAGGTATTAACATCTTCCATGGTGGCAATGAAGACCTGGTAACCGCTGGCGATGAAGTAACCATTACTGGTACCATTGGCTCTTTTAGTGAGCAGATACAAATTGCCCCGGCTACCGTTACCGTTGAAAGCAGCGGCAACACATTGCCCACGCCTGCCAGCATTGACTCGGCCGGTTTGACTACTACCAGCGACCTGCAAGGCTCACGCGTGACCTTAAGTGGCGTGGTTA
>CAZXTW010000849.1:0-3194 GCA_964643525.1 uncultured Roseivirgaceae bacterium | reverse complement strand
AAGCCTGTTTGGCAAAGACGCACCCCCCGCCACCAATGTGAAAAAAATCATTACGATTGGCCCTAACGGGGCGGCCATGGCAACCATGGTTGATTTGGAAGGCCAAACCATTGTTGCAGGGCTGGCGGCCAATAACGCTAACGGGGCGCTTGATAATTTAGAAGATACACCACCCCCCACCGCCACCATTACTGATGCCCTAACAGGCCATACCCAAGCCGAACCCTACAAACTGGTTACCACCAAAACCCTTTTGTTTACTGAGCAAACCCAGGTAACCATTAATTACAGCTTTGGTGACCTGGCCAACGAGCTGGGTATGGAAGACCCCTGCACCAACCTGTGCCAGGCCTGTGACTATACCATCAGGCTGGAACTGGTAGAAAAAAACAACCCCACAGTAAGCCCAACCATTACCCCGGCCCTGGCAGACCTGGTGTGGAACAACCTGACCTGCCAGACACAAGCCAGCCAACAGGTAACCCATACGGCCACCCTTAACGCCAATACCGAGTATGTGCTTACCAAAACCATAATGGCCAACACAGCCAATGGCCTAAGCACCTGGGTCAATACAGGCATTGCCAACTATGAAAGCACCATTGACAATGCGCTGATTATTGACGGCAAAACCATTGAGCAATGGCTGGCCGGTGGCGACCTGAATGCCTTTTATGATAAGTTAAATGAACTGGGCTACAACCAGAATGATAACAATGACGCCTACCTGATACCCATAAGCTTTGGGGCCAACGCCGGATGCACCAATGCTGAGCTGTACATACCCTTTGTAAATGACTGCCCCCGTTACAGCGTAGTGGCTAACCAGCTACAAGTGACCAACGCCAGCAACAACCAAATAAGCTACAGCTATGAAGCCTGGTTTGAGCATGTATGGGCAGGGCATAATTTTTTAGGCAATGACGGCATTGCCCAGCATATATACTTTTATGATAAAAACAGCAATACTAAAAAGTACTACTACGCCGGGCAGTTCAATACCATGGTTGATAACATGGTAAATAACAACAGTACGGTCATTACCCATGAAGATGCCTGGCAGGTATGGCGCGAGGTTACTGAAACCTATAAAACATACTATGATGCTGAGCAGGCCGGTACCTTAAACCCAGCTCACTCCCTGGGCCTGGCCAACAGCAAACCCCAGGTGAACAACCTGTTGCAGCGCTTTTTACAGGGTATTGACAACCTGCTGCTGGCCCGTAACGACGCTGCCATTACCAACTGCGCCAGTAACCCGGCCATTACACACCTGTACAAAAACCAGGTGTATGGCAAACTTGCCGGCACAGCCTACAATGCCAGTAAAATGGATGCCTACAAACTGGTGTACCTGAATGACGAAGACTACAGCCAGGACCCCAGCGCGGCAGACCTGTTAAGAGACATGCTGGGCGTGGCACGGCACAACCCGGTTACCTTAAGCGATTTTAACAGCTTGTGGCCCTGCCAGCAATACCAGCTGTACCAAATGAGCAGCAACATTGCCCAAAACACTGAGCTTACCCCGGGCACCACCGTGCAGCAGCTGCTTAACCAGTGTGAAGAAGCCTGCAACAACAAGCGTGAAGTATTTAAGCAGGCCATTGCCCGGCAGTTTGCAGCCGTGTACGGGCAGGTGGCCTTTCAGTACCACCGCTGGGGCGAAAACCACTTGACCAATTCCTACCTGCTGGAGTATGACCCCGATGCCAACACCACCGACCCTGGCGGCAGCACCTACTTTGTGTATGACTGCCAGCTAAACAGCCTGGTTGAAGAGCTGGTGGCCAACTGTGCCAGCAACTACTGCAATGCCAGCCTGGGCCCTGACCCTGACAATAACCCTGTGCTTACCGCCCAGGCTATAGAAAATATTAAAAAAGTATTTACCCATGACTTTGAGGTTGAACTCAAAACCAGTGCGGCTGCAACCTGTGCTGCTGGTTGGGATGATGTAGCGGTGCTGCAGGGCCCCTTTGTGCGCAGCGGCAATGCTTACTGGGCTGGCCACTTTGAAGACCAGACCAACGCCAGCCAGGCCGATGTGCTGCCCAACCCCACCACCCTGCGCGATGCGGCTAAAGATGCCACTGGCAACCTGTACATTACCGGTACCATGGTAAGGGCTACTGACCTGAACTACCGCGGAGTAAGTGATGAAGCCCCCTATGTTGATAACTATGCTGACGTATTTGTGGCCAAGTACAGCCCCCACGGGCAACTGGTGTGGTACAAGGTATTTTCTGACCCCAACCAGTTTAACAGCTACAGCCAGCTGGCGGTAAAACCCAACGGCGAGGTATTCATTGCTTACCTCTCTGACGCCACTGACCGGGGTAATGAAGCCGAAGAGGGCATTTCAAGTCTATCGCCTGTGCCCACCACCATTAACCTGTACCTCAAACACCTCAGCACCCAGGGCCAACTGATCAGTGGCAACACCAAAACCTACAGCGTTAACAGCGCATTTCCCTACCTGAAACCAATAGACCTGGCCTACAGCAACGGCAGGCTATACCTGGCCGGCCTGTTTGGGGGCACATTAAACGGCACCACCTTAACCAGCAGCGGCACTGATGTATTTCTGTTGTCATACACGCTCAGCAACGGCAGCCTGCAGGCCGGTGCTGCCCAGCAGATAAGCCAATCGGGCAATGCAGTGCCGGCACCTGTGGCACTGGCAATTACCGGCACGGGTACTGTACTGCTGGCCGGCAACTTTACAGGCACCATTAGCCCTGACCGCAACAATACAGCAACAACAGTGCAAAGTGCCCAGACAGGCACAGCCCCCACTGCCTACCTGGCCTGTTACGATGCCAGCCTGAACTACCAGAGTACCCAACTGCACAACGGCCTGGCCATTAACCACCTGGCCGCCCAGGGCAACCAGGTGCTGCTAACCGGTACCAGCGCAGGCAACGGGGCCGGCTTTTACAACGGCACGGCCACCAACACCAGTTTAGCCCCAGAGGGTGCAAACACCAACCTGTTTTTAGGTGCCTACAACAGCACTGCTGGCTTTGGCAACCTGTACTTTAATCAATATGCAGGCAGCTACAACCTGCTGCACAGCCGCGTAAATATTGACCATAATGGTTATGCTTACCTGGCCTTAACCATTAACCAAACGCAGCAGGCCATTGACCTTGACCCTGATGCAGACAATGCCGTGACCTACGCCAGCTTTG
>CAZXTW010000848.1:0-3196 GCA_964643525.1 uncultured Roseivirgaceae bacterium | reverse complement strand
GACCCAGAACAGCCCGGTGAGTTTCATATTTATACTGATGTGCAGCAAACCACACCTGAGCAGGGTATTGTGCCATTTGATATAGTAGAGACGGTAACCGGCATTGATGACATTTCTATCAATGGCAATATTAGCATCTTCCCTAACCCCAACCAGGGCTTATTTGAGGTACGCCTTAGCCAGCCAACAGCCACTACGTTTGAAGTGTACGACCTGGCTGGCAGCAAAGTTAAAAGCTTTGATTTTGTTGAAAGGGCGCTAAGTAACGCTTACCGGCTCAATGTGAGCGACTTGAATAAGGGGGTTTATATTTTGCGAATCATACAGGGAACTGATACCTTTACCACAAAAATCATTAGAGATTAATCAGTATTTCGTATTGTTTTCAATTCATTTCCTATGAGTGAAGTAAGTATGAAGTTTGCCCCCGGTGTGGTAACGGGCGCAGCTGTAAGTGATTTGTTGGCCTATGCCAATGAAAACGACTTCGCACTACCGGCGGTTAATGTGGTAGGTACCAACTCAGTAAATGCCGTGCTTGAAACTGCCCGTGAGGTTAACTCGCCGGTAATCATTCAGTTTTCTAACGGTGGGGCCCGCTTTTATGCTGGCAAAAGCCTCTCTAACGCAGGCGAAGCTGCTGCGGTAGCGGGTGCTGTTTCAGGCGCGCACCATGTGCACCTGTTGGCTAAGGCCTACGGTGTGCCGGTAATTTTACATACTGACCATGCTGCCAAAAAGCTGCTTCCGTGGATTGACGGCATGCTTGACGCAGGCGAAAAGCATTACGAGCAAACAGGCAGCCCCCTGTTCAGCTCTCATATGATTGACCTCTCTGAAGAACCCATTGAAGAGAATATTGACATTTGTAAGCGTTACCTTGAGCGCATGGCCAAAATAGGCATGACGCTTGAAATTGAGTTGGGTGTTACTGGCGGTGAAGAAGACGGTGTTGATAATACCGATATTGACAGCTCACGCTTATATACCCAGCCAGAAGAGGTAGCTTTTGCTTATGAGCAATTAAAGTCAGTGAGTGACAACTTTACCATTGCCGCTGCCTTTGGCAACGTGCATGGTGTATACAAACCAGGTAATGTTGAGTTAAAGCCTGTGATTCTTAAAAACTCGCAGGACTATGTACAGCAAAAGTACGGCACTGGCCCCAACCCCATCAACTTCGTGTTTCATGGGGGCTCGGGCTCATCTGTTGAGCAAATCCGTGAAGCCATTGGCTACGGAGCCATCAAGATGAATATCGATACAGACATGCAGTGGGCTTTCTGGTCGGGCATACGTGACTTTTACGAGGGCAATAAAGGCTACCTTCA
Source organism: uncultured Roseivirgaceae bacterium (assembly GCA_964643525.1). Classification (GTDB taxonomy): domain Bacteria; phylum Bacteroidota; class Bacteroidia; order Cytophagales; family Cyclobacteriaceae; genus CAZXTW01. The sequence goes on along the minus strand of CAZXTW010000848.1, from coordinate 1,865 downwards.
AACCCAGCTGGGCAACCCTGAAGGTGATGATAAGCCCAACAAAAAGTTTTACGACCCCAGAAACTGGCTGCGCAAGGCAGAAGTACAGTTTGTTGACAGGCTGAAGCAAGCCTTTGACGACCTGAATTGTTTAAACCGCAACTAGTACAGTTTTGACATTGATGTTCTCAAGTAAGCAGAGCATAGCTTATTATAGCATTCTTATTATAGCATTGGTTATTGCAGGCTCGGGTTGTTCCGGGCCTGCAGCCAATGACAAGCCCAACCCCAACAACCAGGTCATGGAAGCCGAAGGCCAGCAAGGCAAAATGGTGCTATACCAAATTTTTACCCGCCTGTTTGGCAATACCAACACCACCAACAAGCACTACGGCACCATTGATGAAAATGGTGTAGGCAAGTTTAACGACATCAATAATACGGCATTGGGCCAGTTACGCAGCATGGGCATTACCCATGTATGGTACACTGGCGTAGTTGAGCATGCTGTGGTGAATGACTATAGCAGCTACGGCATTGCCATTGATGATGCTGACGTAGTGAAAGGGCGCGCCGGCAGCCCTTATGCCATTAAAGACTATTATGACGTAAACCCTGATTTGGCTGTTGACCCTGCCAAACGGATGGATGAATTCGAGGCCCTGGTGCAGCGCACACATGAAGCTGGCCTCAAAGTAATTATTGACTTTGTGCCCAACCATGTGGCCCGGCAGTATGTATCTGATGCAAAACCAGAGGGTGTATCTGACCTGGGAGCGGATGACAATACGGCCGTATTTTTTGACAACCAGAACAACTTTTACTATTTGCCTGGCGAGCAGTTTGTGGTGCCCGCTGAGTACAAAGCACTGGGCCAGGACAATGCCTTTAAAACGAAAGACAGTCAATTTGTTGAAAACCCAGCCAAGGTTACTGGTAACAACCAGGTTACCGCTACCCCTAACGTAAATGACTGGTTTGAGACGGTAAAACTGAACTACGGGGTAAACCTGAAAACCAACGAAGAGGTATATGACCCCATACCCAGCACTTGGACGAAAACACACGCCATATTAACCTACTGGCTGGAAAAAGGGGTTGACGGTTTTAGGTGTGATATGGCCGAGATGGTGCCCGTAGCTTATTGGGAGTGGGTTATACCCAAACTTAAGGCCAAATACCCTGAGGTAGTATTCATTGCAGAGATATACAACCCGGCACAGTATGGCAATTACATTAACCGGGGCCAGTTTGATTACCTGTATGATAAGGTACAGTTGTATGATACGCTAAAGTCTGTAATACAGGGCCGTAACACAGCTTCACAAATAGCTGTTGTGATGGACCAGTTAAAAGAAGTAGACGACCACATGTTGCGCTTTCTTGAAAACCATGACGAGCAGCGCATTGCCAGTGCTGATTTTGCTGGCGAACCCTACAGAGCATTACCTGCCATGGTGGCTTCGGCCACGTTGGGCAAAGGGCCGGTTATGGTGTACTTCGGGCAGGAAGTAGGCGAACCCGGCTTGGGCAACGAGGGCTTTGGTGGTGAAGATGGCCGTACAACTATATTTGATTATTGGGGTGTGCCCGAACACCAGAAGTGGGTAAACAATGGAGCTTTTGATGGAGGGGCACTTTCTGACAGCCAAAAACTGTTGCGTAACATTTATCAGGACCTGCTGCTAGCCGTTAATAAAGATGAAGCATTTGCTCAGGGCCAATTCTTAAACCTTGGGCAGTATAACTACCACAAAGGCAATACAGGGTATAGCCAAAATGTATTTGCCTTTTTGCGTCAAACAGCAGAAAGCACGGTGCTGGTAGCCTGTAACTTTAATATTGAAGGGCAGGAAGCTTGCAGCATATTCATACCTGACCAATTA
>CAZXTW010000847.1:0-3198 GCA_964643525.1 uncultured Roseivirgaceae bacterium | reverse complement strand
AAAAGTAAAACCCCCAAACATTTGGGGGCTTACAAGGGTAAAGTATAGAATCCTAAACTTTGCTGGAAGAATATAAGAATAATTTGGCTTAGTATTGACCTATGCGAATTGCTGCATCTGGTCACTTTTGTAATATGCCGTAAGGCTTAGTATAATGGCCGAGCCCGAAATAAGCGTCATTAATGTGCCTGGCACAAAGTGGACGTACCCGCCCAGATCCATGAATATAAAATAGCCCAGGTCAAGCAGGCCACCTACCAGTGCTGCCATAAAAATGGCATGCTTGTTTTTGCGCCATATCAAAAAAGCACAAACCAGGGTAACAGCCCCGCCCCATAACAGGTTAAAGCCATGCTGGCCCAGCACTGCGCCAGCTGCCGGGGGGTAATTGGCTGCCAATGTTTCTGGGGCTACCGCATCGGCAATGCCGCCTACTGCCCCGGCAATATTGCCGTCAGTAATTTGCAGTATGGTCATCACACCGGCCAGCATATGCACCAGGCCCCAGATAATCCATAATACAGCAGATACTTTTAACAGGGCCGATAGGGTAGAGGTATTCATAAGTTTGCTTAAATGTTTTGCAACAAACTTACGGGCTGGCTAGCCGTAAAGCATTAAGAAATATTAAGAAATGGCCCAGCCATAAGGCTTTTACCTGACTTTATTTTTTACCGTACTTAAGGTTTCTGGCGTAATGCCCAGGTAAGAGGCAATCATCCATTGGGGCACGCGTTGCACCATTTGTGGGTAGGTGTTTGTAAAATACTGGTACCGCTCAAGGGCAGAAGCACTCATAAGCATAATGATGCGTTTTTGAAGGGTAGCAATATGCTTTAGCAGTTCAGGTATATTTTCGAGCTCTCTGCTTATATCTTTTTCAAGTACCTGCACGGTGGTATCTTCCAGGGCATCAATATATAGTTCGCAGGGTACTTGTGGTGGCTGGGGGTCGGCCACCACCCAACCCTCGGGGCCAAACATATAAATGTGCATCTTGCCCTTACCATCTAGCGTATAGCTGCGCAACAGCCCCGATTGTACTTTATAAATCCGTGAGTTTAACTCACCTTTGCTTTGCAGTACCTGTCCTTTGCTAATGTGGCGTGTAGTCATATGCAGTAGTTACTTTTTAAACTGGGCGTCAATAAATGCGGCCTCATGCAGGTAAGCTTCCAGCACCGGGAAGTTAATATCCTGCACTGAAGCAAAGTCTTTCCAGTACACCTGTTTGCGGTCTCCGCGTTCCAGCCATTGTTGGTCGTCTTGTAACAGGTGCCCATAAGTAAAACCAAACCTAACCCCATCCATGGTTTTACTTTTTCCCCACAACACAGAAGCTGGCCAGATAAAACAAATGTTTTTACGCTTTCTAAAAAAGGGCACATTGTAGCTAAGCTTTTCTTTCACCTCGGGTATGCAGTCATATACAAGCTGGCGCAGTTCAACCACAACCTTAAGTTCATTAGCCGGCAAAAAGGCCAAAAACTCTTGCACATGCCCAAAGTGCACCTGTTGCATTTTTCTGTTTTCGTTTGGTGGCGTCATTAGCGGTACATCACAGGTATTGTTTGTAAACGTAGCCAACCAAAAAATAACAACCAAGTGCAATTGTCCAGATTGAACCACCAAAAGGTACTTAAGGCAGTATAGTTTTGTAGCATGTTAAACCAAACGCAAATCAACCGCTTAAAGGCAGTACGGGCCTATGTAGCAGCGCACTACAGCCAGCCTGTGCAAATGAGCGATATTGAGGCGGTAGCCTGCTATAGCTACCGCAACATTAACCGCATATACAAGGCGGTTTACAAAGAGTCGGTAGGTGAAAGCTTACAGCGCCTGCGTATTGAAGCGCAGGCCAAGGCAATACTGTATACGGCCACCAGTATTACCGAAATAGCCTACCAGGCTGGCTTTAGTGATTTGCAGGCGTTTAACAAAGCATTTAAAAAGTTGTATGGCCAAAGCCCCTTGCAGTACCGCAAGCAAAAAACCATGCAGGCACGCAAGTGGCTGGCCCTGAACGAACAAAAAATTATGGAAGCAACAAAGCAATTACAATACCGCACTGAAACCGTGCCTGACCTGAACGTGGTATACCTGGCCTACCAGGGACAATATGACGACGAAGCCATACAACAGCACTGGCAAAGCCTGCTTGAGTATGCCAGTAAACACCAGCTGATTGATGACCAGAGTGTGTATTTTGGTGAGGTGCTGGACGATGAAGATACCACCCACCTTGACCGCTGCCGGTACAATTGTGCCATTACCCTAAAAGAGGGCCAGCAACACAGCCCCGAAGGCTTTGTACAGCAAAAAACCATTGCCTCGCGCCACTATGCGGTATTTACCCACCAGGGGCCCTACAACAGCATGCAAACCACCTATGAACTGATTTACGGGCACTGGCTGCTGCAAAAGCCCTTTGACCTTGAAGATGCCCCCGTGCTGGAGTTTTACCTGAACGACGAAGCACAGGTAACCGCCAGCGAGCTGCTTACAGAAATTTATGTACCTATTAAACCCCAGGCTCAATAATATCATGGAGGCACTCTTAGCAAAAGCAGAAGCCAATGTGGGCTGGGTAATATTTATTATACTGGCCTACTCAATAGGGCTGGCCCTGGTAGAGTTTGGGTGGGAGGTGTGGCGCAAAAAGATTACCCGCAAACGCCTGGGCGAAATGTGGGCCAGCGTAAGTGTATTTATACCGGCGCAAATTACTGAAAAAGCAGCTACGGCCCTGTTTGTAGGCATTTACTTTTATGTGTACCAGTTTGTGCCGTGGACCATACCCGTGAATGGGTTTACTGTGGTGTTGGCTATTGTGGTGGTAGATTTTCTGTACTACTGGGAGCACCGGCTGGAGCATGAGGTACGCCTGCTGTGGAGCTACCACAGCATACACCACAGCTCGCCCATATACAATTACACCACCGCCCTGCGCGTATCATTCATTGATAACTTCGTGACCTGGGTGTTTTTTATACCCGCTGTGTTGCTGGGCTTCCACCCTGTGCTGGTGCTGATTGCCCTGGGTTTTATCTTGACCTACCAGTTTTGGATTCATACAGAGTTAATTGGGCGTATGGGTTGGTTTGAGGCAGTGTTTAACAGCCCCTCGCACCACCGGGTGCATCATGGCTCTGACACGCTGTACCTTGATAAAAACTATGGTGGGCTGTTTATTATATG
>CAZXTW010000846.1:0-3202 GCA_964643525.1 uncultured Roseivirgaceae bacterium | reverse complement strand
TCCCTTTCTGACAAATCCCATAATTTAGTAGAAAGGGAGACCAACTGCAATTGGAACTTTTAAGGTATTGATGGCTTGAAAGTTCCAATTGCAGTTGGTCTCCCTTTCTGACAAATCCCATAATTTAGTAGCCACTGCTTTGTCTTGAGCGTGTGGCTCTAATTGACACTCCCCAACAGGGCCTGTCCATTGCATTCTTCCTGTGGGCCCATAATAGGCCTTTTGATTTAGGTTCTCACCCGTTTCTGTAGCACACATTACTTCAGGGTAAGCGCCTTTTTCGGCAGATTGAACTAGCGGCGTCATCTTCATCAATGCAAATATGATCCTAACCTTTAAATCACCACTATTTTTAATAAGTGAAGTGGCAGAAGCACCAGGGTGGCATACATACACCTGTACCTGTTTATTTGCAGCTTTAACTCTGTCCTGTAATTCATACGCAAACATCATCTGGGCCAATTTACTATGACAATACGTTTTATTAGGGTGGTAATTCTTATCCCAGTTCATATCATCAAACTGAATAGTTTTGATACCCATCTTATACCCTTCACTACTCACTACTACAATGCGCCCCTTTGAGGCTTCTACCCTTTCAAACAGCAAATTACACAATAAAAAATGACCGTAATGATTAACACCAAGCTGGCTTTCAAAGCCATCAGTTGTAAAGGTTTGTTTGGGCACCTGGGCTATGGCAGCATTACATATAAGCGCATCAATATTTGGTACTGCTTTAATCACTTCTGCTGCGGCATTGCGTACTGAAGCAAACTCTGATAAATCAATTACAAAGTATAAAACCTTGGCGTTGCTGCCAAATTCAGCTTTTAGAGTAGCTACAGCTTTATTTGATTTTTCTTTGCTTCGGTTTAACATCACCACCTCAGCACCTTTGCTCAACAATATTCTGGCTGCTTCAAAACCAGTACCCGCATTTGCCCCTGTAATGACATAAGTTTTACCTTTTAAGTTGTCTATTCTATCGGGCGTCCAACCGTTTTTACCAAACTTGTTTGTATTCATGCTTGCTTACTTTTTAGTGTAAAAGAATGCTGCAAAAGTCGTGTAGAAGCTGCCTTAACCCTTATACACAATTTCGTATCATGAATACTTTTTGGTTTGATGCCGGGCTTGTTGCCATTCAGGTTTTCTCTTAAACTGATGGCAAAGTAGCACGATGTAAAAAGAAAAGGGGGCTTAAAATGCTCACCACTAGAGTTAGCGATAGTGTTTTCAGGCCAGAAAAACAGTCAGCCCCCTTAACATGCGCTACCAGGCTATTTCTTCTCCGTTATGGATAAACTTACCTGTAAACTCAGCGGTTGATAAATCCACAGAAGTCTTTGCCCCTTCTGGTGCTTCCAACGGGGCGTTTTTACCACCCAGGTCAGTTTTTACCCACCCGGGGTGTGCTGAATTGACCTTAATGCCACTGTCTTTCAAAGCGGCTGCCAAATGAACAGTAAATGAGTTCAGTGCAGCCTTTGAGGCATTGTATGCAAAGGGTTTGATACCACTCCAGGGCGAGCTTTCGTCACTCTGCACCGTGTTAGAGCCTAAAATGCTTGAAACATTGATAACCCTTGCCGCTTCACTCTTCTTCAGTAAGGGCAGTAGCTTTTGCGTCAGGCTAACCAGGCTAAAAAAGTTTACATCAAACGTTTCTTTTAATACCGCTGCCTTTACAATTTCTGAAGAGTTTACTCCCCCAGGCTCGCCACTATGCATAATACCTGCATTATTCACCAATACATCCAGCTTGCCAAAGGTGGCCTCAATATGCTGCACCAGGGCGTCTACATCAGCTTCATTGGTTACTTCCAGCTGTACAAACGCCACATTCAGCCCCTCACCTTTCAATTGTTGCACCGCCGCCAGGCCTTTTTCTTTGTTTCTGGCTGCCATCAAAACGGTGGCACCTTCTTTACCTAATTGCCGGGCAGTTTCAAGGCCTAGCCCCTTGTTTGCCCCTGTTACTAATGCTATTCTGCTCATTTTGTGATTGGTTTAAAGTTTATGCAGCAAGAGTAGGCAATTGCTGATATCAAATGAAATAGCTTATTTTACCTCATGATATAAATAAATTTATACCTATGGTAAGCCTGGAATGGTACAGAACCTTTAAAGCCGTTTACAAGCACCGCAATTACTCAAAAGCGGCAGAAGAGCTGTTTATGAGCCAACCCGCTGTAAGCAACCAAATGAGCATGCTTGAGGCCTATGTGGGCCACAAATTATTCATCAGGAAATCAAAAGGGGTAGAAGCCACAGCCTATGCCAAATACTTGAACAACCTGATCATTGAATCGCTTGACACGCTGGAAGAAGTAGAAGCCATGTACAGCAGAAATGTCAAGAAAGAAGAAAAACTGTATGTCATAGGGCTTAGCCAGCATTTGTATAAAAGTTTACTTTCTGATAAAATCACCTACTTCAAACATGTAGACATCCGGTTTGAAGAAAAAAATGAGGTACTGTTTGACCTGGTAAACCAGCAGGCCATTGATGCTGCTATTGTTCATCACGAAGTGCAAACCTTTGACGTGCTTTCCTGCCAGATACTAAGCGCGCCTTTGGTTGTTGTTGGGCACCCCAGTATTGATACGGCCCAGCTTGAGGGCCACATCAGTCAGGGCAATTTGCGTAAAACCCAACACTGGTTAGAGCAGCAGGTATGGTTCTCGCATATGGCAACCAACCCCTTCATTAAACTATTCTGGCTGCATTGCTTCAATAAAAAAAGGCCTAAGGTATTTACCAACTACATTATTCCTAATGAGTACTTTATGCTGCAAGAGCTCACCAAAACAGCAGGGGTTTGTGTCACTATGTTAGAAAATGCCCGGTCATTTCTGGCAAGTGGCACGCTAAAGCTAATCTGGCAGCCCAGCACCTACCCTGCCAGGCCTTATTACCTTATTGCCCACAAAAAGCAAAAGCACTTTTTTGAGCTGCTCAAAAGCCTGTTTCTCAATAATAATGCACAACCTGCTGAATAGCCCCAGCCTAAATAAGCCGCCGCAATTAGGCAAAAGCCCGGCTACCATTTAAGTTAGCCGGGCTTTCAAATCAGGTGATCAATAACTAGTTAGTGCTCAACTCTTTTTCTTCCACTTCTTTATGCCCCACTTCTTTTTCCCACAAGGCTGCCTGGTACTCATTCACATCTTTCAGCACGTCATCAGGGTAAACATTC
>CAZXTW010000845.1:0-3204 GCA_964643525.1 uncultured Roseivirgaceae bacterium | reverse complement strand
TCGCCCTTTTATGTTGGCCTGGCCTATAATACCATGAGCCTGGGCGAGTTTGTGACTGACCAATACATAGCCCTTAGGTACAGGCACAGCTTTGAGGGCTTTATACTGAACCGTATACCGCTTATGCGTAAGCTAAAATGGCGGCTGGTAGGCAATGCCAACCTGATTTGGGGTGGGCTTGATCAGGAAAACCGAGACCTGATACCCAGTGTAGATGCCCAGGGCATGCCAATAGCACCTATTAACTCATTTGATACCAATACACCTTACATAGAGCTGGGGTATGGCATTGAAAACATTTTTAAAATATTCAGGGTTGATGCCTTTCACCGCATTACTTACCTAGATAACCCCAATGCAAATAAATTTGCCCTGAAGTTTAGCTTCCAGCTCATACTATAACTAATTTGGCCCCTGTGAAAGGGCAAATCAGGCATATAACCAGCCGCAGCCTCAGGCGCACTGTTGCGCACTGCTGGCTGCTATTGGCACTGATCAGCATTGGGCTGGGGGGGTGTGATTACCGATATGGCCGCCATGACCTGCACCCGGCACCGGTTTTTAACGACCAGTATTATGCATCGTTACTGGCTGCTACAGACCGCAATATTACCCGTAACCCTGACGACCCCGCCAACCACTATGGCAAGGCAGCCCTGCTGGCCAACCTGTACCAGCCTACCGCTGCCCTGGGGGCCATACGTACGGCCATTAACTTAGACAATACCCAACCAGAGTACTATGTGCTTAAGGCCCATTTGCTTGAGCAGCACGACAGCCTGACGGCAGCCTTTAAGGCAGCTAAAACGGCTGAATCGTTCGGTTACAGGTTTCCTGACCTGTACCAGCTTATATCCAGGCTGTATTTTAAGGCTGGTAACTACCGCGATGCCCTTCAATACAACCAGCGCTGCATTAGCCTGCTGCCCAAAGCTGAGCAATACCACCTGGCAGGGGCTGAGCTTTTTCTGGCTATGGCAGATACTGCCCAGGCTTACCAGGCCCTACAACAGGCCTACCACCTTGCCCCGGCTAACCCTGAGGTGCACCAGGCAATGGCAGGTTATTTTGAGCAAATGGGTAATTATGATACCGCCCTGCACTTTTTGCAGCTGCAAATGGCTATACAACCCCAAAACATTGAGCTTGTGGTGCGTAAAGGGGCCTTGCTTGAGCAGGCTGGCCTGCCTGATAGTGCCCTGATGGTACTGAACACCGCCTTTAAGCAAAACCCGAAAGAAGTATTGCTGGCCAACCAACTGCTGCTGCTGCATTATAAGCAGGCTACTTATGACTCGGCCCTGGCCTATGCCCGGCAAATGCTGGCGGCAGATAGCACCCTTACCGGGCCTTTACTTATTAAAGCGCGTATATTAGACAAACGCTACCAATATAACAATGCCCGCCAGGTGTATGAACAGCTGCTGGCCATTAGCCCTGATTATGAGGTAGCCCGGCAAGAGTTAGACAAATTGAACAGAAAAATTGCATATTTGCAGCAGCGTAGGCAGCAGCAACAGCAGCGGCCACAACGCATAGAAGTACCTTCAATACAATCAAAACCTTTTAAAAACGAGCAGATACACCCGCAATGAGTGAGCAAGCGATGATTACCATTACCCTGCCCGATGGTGCCAAAAAGAACTATGAAGCCGGCGTAACCGGCCTTAAAGTAGCGGCAGATATTAGCGAAGGCCTGGCGCGCAACGTGCTGGCCGCAAAAGTAAATGGCGAAGTTTGGGATGCCACAAGGCCCATTAATCACGATGCTAAAGTGCAACTGCTCACATGGACGGACACAGACGGTAAAGCTACGTTTTGGCATTCATCTGCCCACCTCATGGCCGAAGCACTGGAGGCACTGTACCCAGGTGTTAAGTTGGGTATTGGCCCGGCCATTGAAACAGGCTTTTATTATGATGTTGACTTTGGTGAGCATAAGTTTGACGCCAGCCAGCTAGAGCAGGTTGAAAAGAAAATGCAGGAGCTGGCCAAAGCAAAAAACAGCTACCTACGCAAAGACATTAGCAAGGCAGAGGCCGTTGCCTACTTTAAGGAAAAAGGCGATGAATATAAGCTTGAGCTGCTTGACCGCCTTGACGATGGCACTATTACCTTTTACGAGCAAGGCAACTTTACTGACCTGTGCCGAGGGCCACATATACCTCATACCGGCTTTATTAAGGCTACCAAGCTGCTTAACGTAGCTGGTGCTTACTGGCTGGGCCAGGAAGACCGCCCCCAGCTAACCCGCATTTATGGGGTGACCTTCCCTAAAGCCAAAGAGCTGAAAGCGTACCTGGAACTGCTTGAGGAGGCCAAAAAGCGTGACCACAGAAAAATAGGTAAAGAACTTGAGTTGTTTGCCTTTTCTGAGCAGGTAGGTATGGGGCTACCCTTATGGTTGCCCAAAGGAGCCATGCTGCGTGAGCGCTTGACTAACTTTATGCGCGATGCCCAGATGAAAGCCGGGTATGACCCTGTAGTGACCCCCCACATTGGTAATAAAAAGCTGTATGTAACCTCTGGCCACTATGAAAAATACGGCCAGGACTCATTTCAGCCCATCAATACACCACACGAGGGTGAAGAGTTTCTGTTAAAACCCATGAATTGCCCGCACCACTGCGAAATATACAAGGTGAGGCCTCGATCTTACAAAGAGCTGCCTTTGCGTATGGCTGAATTTGGTACTGTATACAGGTACGAGCAAAGCGGAGAGTTACATGGTTTAACCAGGGTACGTGGCTTCACCCAGGACGATGCCCACATATTTTGCCGCCCTGACCAAGTAAAAGATGAGTTTAAGAAGGTAATTGACCTGATATTGTACGTGTTTACTTCCTTAGGCTTTGAAAACTTTACTTCTCAAATATCACTACGCGACCCTGATAACAAAGAAAAATACATAGGTGAAGATGCCCAATGGGATCTGGCCGAAACCTCAATACAGGAAGCCGCAGCAGAAAAAGGACTCAATACCGTAACTGAGCTGGGTGAAGCCGCTTTTTATGGCCCCAAGCTTGACTTTATGGTAAAAGATGCGCTGGGCCGTAGCTGGCAGTTGGGTACCATTCAGGTAGATTACCAGCTGCCTGAACGTTTTGAGCTGGAGTACATCGGGGCTGATAACCAGAAGCACCGCCCGGTGATGATACACAGGGCACCGTTTGGCTCGTTAGAGCGGTTTGTGGCAGTATTGAT
>CAZXTW010000844.1:0-3207 GCA_964643525.1 uncultured Roseivirgaceae bacterium | reverse complement strand
GCACTGGTGGCTGGGGCTGGGGGCCGGTAATGGCCTGCTGCTGTTGGGCAAAGGTATTGTTGCGGTAGCTACTATTGGCCATGGCCTGCAGGGCCTGCAGGTGGCTGGCCGCAGGGCTGGCATCGTTTATATAAGGGCCTGCAACGGCCTGGTGGCCTACCGGCTGCGAAAAGCTTTGCGATGTGTCTCTGGCCTGGCGTTCGGCCGGTTGATGTTCATTTTCAGGCATTTACTGTATTTCATAGTAAGGTTAAGCTACCGTTAATCTACAGCTTTTTGCCCTTAAATGCTACCATTATTACCCCCCACCGGGTGGTTTTGGGCTGCGGCCAGGGGGTTTGTGTTGACTGCTTTTGCGTTGGTTTCTGGCTGCTGAATTCTGAGTTATACCTGCTGAGCCCTGATTTCTATCTTCTACTTTCTGGCTTCCGCCTTCTAATTTCTGGCTTTCAGTCTCTACAGCCTGATTCATGAAGTACCTGATGCCAGCATGGTAGGTGCTGTAGGCGCTCCATTTGCGCTCCAACCCCTCTAAAAACAGCCGTTGGGCCTTGTTGGCCAGCCATTGGCGCGTTTTAAGCACGGCCAGGGCAAATTTTTGCCGTTGGGCCAGCTGCCGCTCACTAGGGCCTTTGAGGCTGCGCCTGGGAAAGGCGCATACCACCGTTTTGCCACTGTATTGCTTGTAAAGCAGGCTATCGCCAATGCGCCCGCTAATGCCCTTTGTATAAATGTTGTCAACTACAATAGCCATTTATCAGAAATTAGATAGCTGATTTTTGATTACTTATTGCTAATATAATACAATTATTGTCAACTATTACTATAGTAGTAAAATAACGAATCAATAACGAAGAATAAGTATACGAACAGCGTATTCAAGAAGATTAGCCGAATAATAAATTATTACAATAGTTTAATATTTAAGGCATAGGTTTATCTGTTGGGTATCAGCAAGGGTGGCCTTACCAGCCATTGGTGCCAAAAGTGCTGAATGAACCACTGAAAACAGACGATTGCGATTGTTTGCCAGCCTGGTAACCATTGCGGTACGACTGTGGGGCGTTCATAACCAAATTGCGGTTTGCCTTGCCATCGTCATACCCTATCTGGTAGGCGCCTCTGTGGTAGGCATTTTTGTATGTGTTGTTGTTGCCCCATTGTAGTGACCTTTTATTGTAACCATCATCATACCCTTTTTGATCTACTCCTGAGGCATAGCCCTGTTTAAATATGGTCTTTTCATTTTCTTGTAAGCTGTCAAGGTTAAAAAAGTTACTGAGGCCGTAGCCTAAGTCATACCCCCGGCCTTTTACCCCATCGCGGTAAAATTTCATGGCCGCTGGGTTAAATGCCCAGCCAAAGCCAGCAGCATTCAGCAAGTAGCCTGTTTTGTATTGGGTGGTGAGTTTCTTTAACCGTAAGTATTCACTTTTATAGGTCTCATTATTGGTTACGGCAGGATCACTGAGTCGTTCTACGTCTTTTTTGGCACGGTACTTCACACCTGCCTCATAGCCACTGGTGTAGTCGTCGTTCATGAGTTGGTGGCCCGACAGTTCATAACCTTCATCAAAGCCATAGTCTGTTACGCCCTCTTTGTACGCAGCATTCAGTGCGGTTTCGTTCATGCTCTGGTAGGTAAATGTATCAAAGTCATACCCTTCATTGTAGGCCAGTGCTTTGGCTCCTTTTATGGCCCCGGCGTTGTAGTGCTGATTGTTCAGGAACCAGGTCTGGTTTATTTCGTTGTTATAGCCATCGTCTTCGCCTCGGTCTTTAAGCCCAAGGTTGTACCCGGTATTGTAATCGTTGGTTTGTGTGGTGTCTTTTGCTTCAAGGTCATAGCCCTCATTGGCACCTCTGCTTTCCTGGCCATCGGCATAGCCCTCATTGTACTGGGTGCCATAGCCGTTGTTGTTAAACACCGTGTCTTTGGCTTTTTTATCATAGCCATCGTCATAGCCACTTGAATCAGCACCTTTTTTGTACCCCTCTTTGTACTTGCCTAAATTTTTCAGGTCGTTATCGGGCACTTTACGGTCTTCAGCATCGTGTTTGCCCTTTTTGTATAACCCACGCTCAAAGCCCTGGGTATAATCAGTATTGGACGACTGCCCCGTGTTGGCGCCTTTTTTCTTGTAGGCATCATCATAGCCCCGGTCATACCGGCCATCTTCAAACTCATGGCCGTACTCTTCATCAGTATTAGTTTCATTGTGTTGTGACAGGGTGTAGCCTTCAGCATAGCTGCGGCGCTCACGGCCAAGGTCATACTCATTGTTAAAGCGATCTTTGATGCCGGTGCTCCAGGTACTCATGTTGGGCTTGGTACCACGCTGGTAGCCTAAGTCATAGCCATAGTCTTCAAAACCATGAAGGAAGTACTTTACAAAGGTGGCGTTACCAGTGTTTGTGTTGTATTGTGATACGTTGCCCGCATAGCCATAGTCGTAAGCCTGCGTCTGGTCATTGACAGGGTTTGTAGTGCCGTGCGGGGTGGCATTGGCATTGCCCTGCAGCTTATTGATATTAGTGGTACTGGTGGTATCGTCGGCCTTATCGTCAGCAAAGGTGGCGGCCAGGGTGCCATTGGTGTCTGTATCGTTCAGCTTGTTGTATACTGTGTGTTTGTACAGCAGTCTGCCTTTTTTGATGGCCCCTTTGTGCCTGATGCCTTCCCAGGCCTGGCACACCAACGAGGCAGGCAGCTTGGCCTCCTGGTCAAATAACTTGGTAGAGTCCCAATCAGAGGCTTCATTTCTGTCCCAGGTAGAGGGTCTGTTTACTTTGGTAGTGCTGGTCTGTACATCCCAAATCACCCCTTTTTTGGGGTTAACCAGCGCTTCAGATTTCTTTACTTTTTCTTCAAAATTGCGGCTCATGTCACCATTGGCCCAGGTGGTGAGGGGCAGCAGGTTGCGTGAGTCTGAGCCTGGCCCGTGCAGGTGGGCATTGAGCAGGTGGCCCTTTTTGTATATTTTACCTGTGCGTGTGTCTACTTTGCGGGCATACCTGAAAAAGGCCCATTGTGTGCCCAGGGGGTCTACCGCATCAATGGTGTCACTGCCACCAAAGCGGTTAAATATGCCCATGGGATCCATCCAGATATAGGCCTGCACACCACCAGCCATGCCTGATTTGGGGGCGTAATATTGGGTAATGCCAGGGTCTGGCATATCAGCATACAACGCCAGGTAATCGCTG
>CAZXTW010000843.1:820-3208 GCA_964643525.1 uncultured Roseivirgaceae bacterium | reverse complement strand
GCACTTCAATAATAAAGCGGTCGTTTTGCTCATTCACACAGTACAGGTCATACACCGCGTGCCGCATCTGTTGGGTTTGGCCCAGGGTTTCGTTTTTCTTAATGGTCAGGTCTTTCACCACCTGTCGGCCGTCAAGTAGGGCGTTAATAAAGCTAATGAGCAAGTGCTTGTTGCTTTCAGTACCTAAAATGCGCTTAAAGCCAAAGTCAGTAAACAGGTTAATGTATTGATCTGCCATATTGCATACGCTGGTTGGTTGGGGCTATATTGCCCATAAAAGAGCGTGCAATATAAAGCCATTCAGGCATTCTGTTGCCCCTACTTTACAATTCGTTTAAAATCATGCACATATAGCAGGTCTGGTACCTCCAACAAGCCACCTGCTACTTACCGCCCGCCTAACGCTTTCTTGTTTCTCATACATACTCGAGCGCTAAATAGCCTACTGTTGCGTGTTTTCGTAAACACATTGCCTGACTCCGCTCGCAATAACGTGGTGTAGCCAACAACAGAACGGCCAGCATACTGCGAATATGACTGAACTAGAATGGTTTATTGGTATTTTGAAGCTACACGATTTTGTGTAGTATTGCTTTATGGCTAAGAAGAAAACTGCACACCCAAAGCGCACTAAACCCAGCAAACCACACGATGCTTTTTTTAAGAAGTCTATGTCAAAGCTAGCGCTTGCCCGGCTATTGTTTCAGTTGTTGCTTCCTGAAGAGGTGGCCGAAGGCATTGACTGGGCTACACTACAGCCAGCTAAAGACAGCCTGGTCACCAAAAAGCTGAAACGCCTCAACCTTGATTTGCTGTATACGGTCAGGTACTTCGATAATACTGAATTGATGCTAATGCTGGTCATAGAACATAAGAGCGGCACCCCGTTACTTGATGATGTGATTGAGCTAAAACTGATGGAATATGAGTTTGAGGTGTATCAGGCTGTAGTGAACCAGCGCAAAGAAGAGAACCAGGCAAGGCGTAAGGTTAAGGCACCTGCTATTGAGCAGCCTTTTCCCAATATGAGCACGGTAGTGGTTCATCATGGGCGCAGCCCATGGAACGCACCCGACTGGCAGCAACGCCGTGGGCTAAATCAGTTGCCGGCCAATAAAAGACCAAGGGGTATGCGTTATACTTATTATTTGCATGACCTGAGCCGGATGACTAACGAGGAGGTATTGGCGTTTTACAAAGATTCTGCCGAGTTACTGGTCATGGCCCTGTTGATGAAACACAGCCACAACAAAAGCCTGAACAAACTGGAAGAGCTGCTATTATTGGCGCGTGACATCAAAACAGCCCAGGATGGGTTTGAGTTGTTCCATGAGGTATCAGAATATATGCTTACCTTTACTGAACCAGAAAATTATGATCACGTTATTGAAATAGCAGGCTTATTTGACCCACACTTAAAAAATGACGTTATGACCATAGCAGAAGCGTTTAAACTTGAAGGAGAAATTAAAGGCAAAGCCGAAGGGCTCAACTTAAGCAGACTGATCGCCCAAGCATTACGTGCTGGCAAGGACGTAAAAACCATTGCCCATCAATACCAGGTTCCCCTTCAAGATGTAGTTGGCCTCAAAGAAGCCATGGGCCTCTAAACCCTGCCGGGTTAGCTGCTAAGCCAGTCTCTCATAAATCATCCACTTGAAATTGGGCCAGATAGCCCTGTAGCCTGTCCTGCTGTTCCCGGCCTATTTCTCCATGCTGTTTTCGTCACTTCTGTATCAGCATAACTAAAAAACTTGCTTAAATTACTACAAATGGCATTTTCATGTATTCAGATGGGTGTCCTACGGGTGTCCCAGGCCATGGAGTGGCAGTATAATTCAATAGTAAAGCCTTAAGCCTCCCACGCCTGTTTGATTTTCAAGACTTTTTCAAGGGGTATGTTGAGCAGCACCTTGAATTCGCCGAAAGGTCTGTAGCCATAGCAGATGACAGCCTGCTTCACCCCCGAAATAGCGGGCTGGTGCGCCCCTTCAAAGGGTAGCGTTGGCCAATGTAGAGCCGTCGATTCATCGCGGCTCCCGCACTACCCCAGGCGCTACCCCCCGAAATGGCGGGAAGATGCGCTCCGCCAGCTGGCGGAGGTCGGGGGCCGCGCCGGCCACTGGCACAAAACCCAAATCTTTTGTATCATTACTACCCACCGTAGCCAACAAAATACACCACAAAACAAGCAGCCACCAACACCTCACCACCATGTCAAAAAAAGCCCTCAAGCTCATTGAATATGAAAAAATGGAACGGACCGGAATGCTAAACCTTTTCAGTTGCGGTCTTACCCAACTCCCCAAAGAAATAATTAAACTCACCTGGCTGAAAAAACTCGTCATCTCTGATAACCAAATTCAAGATATAGCCCCTTTACAATAC
>CAZXTW010000843.1:0-787 GCA_964643525.1 uncultured Roseivirgaceae bacterium | reverse complement strand
CAACTCATTGAACTCGACATCTCTAAAAACAATATTAATGACGCAAGCCCTTTACAACACCTCAAACAACTTACTACTCTCGAAATCTATACTAACAAAATTCAGGATACAACCCCTTTACAACAACTCGGGAACCTTGAGACACTAGACATCTCTTTTAACAAAATCCAAGATACGGGCCCTTTACAACAACTCACACAACTCTCTAATCTCTACATCGCTGGCAACCAAATTGAGGACATTGCTCCTTTACAACATCTCACTCAACTCACTACACTAGACTTTCGAAATAATCAGATCCAAGACTTAACACCGCTTGTTCCCTTATTAGAAAAAGGGGTTGACATTGTTAGTAGAAAGGGTTTTTATCCTGGCCAAATAAATGTTGATGGCAATCCGTTGGTAACCCCACCAGTAGAAGTTGTGCGCAAGGGCCGGGAAGCGGTACTGGCTTATTTTAACGCCTTTAAAGAAGAGGCAGGCACACTGAATGAAGTAAAGGTGCTGTTGGTGGGCGACGGGGAGGCTGGGAAAACCAGTGTAAGCAAAGCTTTACGGGGCATCCCATTTGACGGCAAGGAGGCACAAACACAAGGCATTAATATTGACCCATGGGAGGTTGCGCTGAACAACACAACGGTAACGGCCCATATCTGGGATTTTGGTGGGCAGGAAGTAATGCATGCCACCCATCAGTTTTTTTTAAGCAAGCGCAGCCTGTATGTATTGGTGTTGGACGGGCGCCGGGATGAGCGGCCCGAGTACTGGCTCAAGCACGTACGCTCAT
>CAZXTW010000842.1:0-3214 GCA_964643525.1 uncultured Roseivirgaceae bacterium | reverse complement strand
TGGGTGGTTAAACCCGTACCAGTCGGCCGCGTCGCCCCGGCCGGCGGTGTGGAATGTGTGGTTTTGTATAGCGTTAAAGGCCACGGGGCGGGCGGCATCAAACGCATTGTCAGGCTCATATACATCTACCTGGTTGGTGGCGTTGTTGTAAAAGGCACCGCCTGCGGTGGCGTTGCGCCTCATGGCAAAGTACAGCATTACGCTGCGCTGCTGCTCAGTAAAGCTGCTGCGGCACCGGCCCAGGCCGTAGGCCATGTAGTTGGTGGTTGAGGGGCGGTACTTGTCATTGCGAAAGTCACTGATGGGCCACTCCCACTGGCAGCCGTTCCGGCGGGGTTCTAATTCAAAAGGTGCCGTGCTCATATCGGGGTCGGCTTCGGTATCACACAGCAGGTCGCCGGTAACTGTGCAGCGCTTAAAGGGGTTGGTCGGCACACACAGGTCAAAGTATTTGCCTCTGGTTACAGGCTCTTTTCCGCACGGGATGCCCTTAAGCCAGTGGGTATGCAGCAGGCCCAGGGCATGGCCCACCTCATGGGTAAAGGTATGCTCGCGATTGTCAAAGGCGTATACATTGCGTTCAATAAATATGCTGCCGTAGCTCCAGAAAAACTGGTTGCCACCGTCAACATAAATAATGACGTTAATTACGCCACTTATGCGGTGCTCGCGGGCCATGCGGTGGCGTTCAAAAAAATCATTCACCACCAGGCGGTTTGTTTTGTGCACAAAGGTGGTGCCGTGCACATAAAGCTGCAGGGGCACGTTGTTGTTGCCAAAGGCATGGTTGGCATCATCCAACAGCCGTTGGTAGTCACCCTCCTCTGGTAACCTAGGCCCATTTCCTATTCCACCCTCATCAGTCAGGTATACCCAAAAGTGTATGGGTATGCGCAGGCGGGGGTTGGGGTCAGTACGTGTATTGGGGGCAGCCGGCGGCCAGGTGGGCAGGGTTTGCAGGGCACTGTCATAAAAGCGGGCCAGAAATGTATCATTGCCATACCAGGGCAGGCTGCGGTATTCTTCTTCAGTAAGAGTGCCGGGCAGGTCAGGGGTAAATGTATCTGCCACCGCACAGTCTTCTGCCGTTTGGGCCGGGGCAAAACAGGGCAGGGCGACCAGGGCAATGGCCAGCAGGTATTGGCAATAATTCATTGTTAAGTGGGGTGTTTTGGTGTTAATTAAGGTTTAGCAGGGCTGGTAAAACTCCATTTCTTCTCTGAAGGTGAGGTACTTAATTTCAAGTACGCCTTCATCACGGTGCATAAGCACATCGTCATAATAAGTCTCCACATAGTCAAATAAAGAATAGCCGCAGCCGGTGTCACGTAGCATATACCTAAATTCAATGTAATGGATTTCCCGGTAATTGATATACAACTGAAAGCGTTTGCGCACCTCAGCACGGAAGGCGGCACTATGGTCATCCCGAAAATTGTTTACGGCAAAGAAAATTGTGCCATTCTGCCTGAAATTAAAATCTAAGGCAGGTTGGCCGTTTTCCTGGTATACCATTACGCTGTCGCGGAAGCAAGGGTACCTTTGTACATCTAAATACTGGTCTTGATCCAAAGTATTAGGCACTATAAAATCAAGCACAAATACGGCCTCTTCAGGCAGGTAGGTGGGGGTGCGCCCGCAGTCATCACCAATGCACCCACTTTGCAGCAGGGCCAGGGGCAGCAACGCAAGGGTTAGAATTAGTTTTACCGTGTGGCTGCTTTTCATAGTTAAGGCTGTTCAATGACACAAATAACGGCAATCGTTCTTTTTAGTCAAAGCTAGCAGACAAGTTATGTGTGTTATAACACATGCCATTTTATTGGGGTTATGTAGTGGTTGGTGTATAGCCCGCCGTTAGCATTATGATATACCCAAAAGTGGATGGGTATGCGCAAACGTGGTTCATAGCAATGGTTAACAGGTAGATATACCCAAAAGCAATTGCCCTTGTGCCTGGCCAAAGCCTAAGCCCATGAAAAGGTATAGAAGTAGCTTTTTACAGGTTGCCATGATCATAACAGTATGACAGATAAAGATAAAACATATGTTATTAATGAGGGTAGCCTTTTCATTTTCTTAGTTTGGGGTGTGTTGCGCTTTTAAGCTTACGGGCCTTTTTAAAGCACATAGTCGCCTTTTTGTTATCGCCTAATTTCTGGTAGCATTTGCCTGAGTATTTGTAGCATCTAGCCAGAAACTCCAATTCGTTGTGCTTTTGTGCCAACTCTATGGCAGTATGAAAGTAGTAAAGTGCCTCTGCACTATGCCTGTTTTTGTTTAGTGTGAATTTACCCCGTCTAAAATAGGTGTCGCTCAGTAATAGCTGGGCGTAGGGTTGGGCAGGGTCAAAGTGAGGCAGTAGGGTGGTCATGCCATCTTTTGAATAATAGGTAAACAGCATTAGTTGTTGGGCTTCTATACGTAATGGGTGGTTGTCAGCATAAAGCTTTTCAAATAGCCCTTTTGCTAATTTTAAGTTGTGAATTGTATTAAGGTGTAAATGCTGTGCTAAATTGGTTTTTGCCAGTACAAGAGCCGCTTCTGCAGTTAAGTAATGCCCGTTAGGTAAACTATGCTCGCCAAGGGTAAGGGCACTGCTGGCATAGGTATGAGCCCTGTTGATGCGGTTTAGTTGAAGTAGCGTGCGGGCATAACAGCTGTAATAATATACCAGGTAGGGGTGGCCTTTTGGTAATATACTTTTTAACGTAGCCAATCCTTTTTTCTGGTAGTGTTCAGCTTGTTCGTAGTTGCTTTGCAGGAAGTAGGCATTGCCTAACTTAAAAAACGCATGGCCCATTTGGCTGCTTTGTGCCAACCCTATTTTGTTTAACTGTTCAATAGAGTTGTTTAATAACTCTATGGCATGCACATGGAAGCCTGCCCTGGCATAAGCAGCACCCAAAAATATTTGTGTTTTGTATATTAAGTCGGGGTATGAGGGCGACTGCATTTCATTTTCAAGGCTTTGGGCTTTGCAGCCAAAACTAATGGCCAGTTCATTGTGGTTTAATATGGTGTGTATGGCGCATAAGTATTTGTAGGCTTGTGCCTTGACCATGGCAGAGGTGGTGCAATGGCCTTTGTAAGTGCTCACTACATATTGCAAAAGGCTATCGGCCAGAGTCAACCGACCAGTATAAAAGTAATTGATGCCCATTTTGGTATAAAATGTAGCTTCTATAGTGTCCTCGCAATTGGTAATGGTGGC
>CAZXTW010000841.1:0-3216 GCA_964643525.1 uncultured Roseivirgaceae bacterium | reverse complement strand
GTAATGGTTTACTATGGCCGCTTCGGGCAGGCGCAGGGCCTCATCAAAAGCAACCAGCAGCTGCCGGGGGTCTGTAACAGACAGGCTGGCTACCCTGGGCCGGCGTGTATCATACACAAAGGGCACCTCGGGCATATACAGGGGCAGGCCCCGGCTGTCGGTCAGGCCATCGGCACGCAGGGTATAAGTGCTGTTGGCCTTAAAATTACCGGCAAAGGCCAGGTGTACCCTGGCAGCGTTGTGGGCGTCGGGCACCACCGCCACCGGGTGGCCAACACCCTTATCTACAACAAAAAGTGGCTCCAGGTTGGCCTGGGCCTGTACGGCGCGGTTCATCGTTACCTCCAGCACATTGGGCGCAGCCACCACCACCGTATCAGCATCTTGCACATAACTAAAATGTGCCGTTACGGGTTGCTTAAGGGTATTGCCAAGGCTATCGGTCAGGTTGGTGAATTGTAGTTGCCAAACGTGCCCTTCAACAAACAGGGTATCAAAGCGCAGCAACACTGTTTGGTTGCCTTCCAGCCTGGCGCTGACCGGCGGGCCACTGTTGGCCAGGTGGTAATGGCTTTCTTTCTCTGCCCCGCTTTTTTGCAAAGGCTCATTAAAATGCAGGGCAATGCTGTGCTGGTTGCGCACCCCAAGGGCGGTAAGGGCCGGGGGCGTTACATCATACACAAAGGGCACTGCGTTGCTGTGCAGCAGGTTGCCGCTGCAATCGGTAGCCCGCTCTACTGTTATATAATATAAGGTGTTTTGCAGCAGTGGGCTGCTTAATTGTATGGCCATACTGGCATTACCGGGCAGCCACAAGGCTTGGCTTACCTGCAACCCACCGCTTAGTACAATGCCTGTGGCGGCCGTGCTGGCCGCATCCATTGTTTCAGTAAAATGCAGCAGCAGGGTCAGGCTGTCTGCTACGGTTGCCTGCGCAATACCGGGTGGCAAAGTATCTGCTGCCAGGCTATAAACTGTGTTCTGTAGGGCCGGTGTGCCGCCCGTTGGGGCCGTGCTGGCTGCCCAGTTGCTGGGGGTGGGGCAGGCCAACAGGGGGTTGCGCTGCTCAAGGCTGTAGCCCCCCTGCCGTTTATCAGTAGGCAGCCACTGGCTGCTGTAGGCTACTGAATCAAGCAACAGCCCGCTGCTGTCGGTCAGGTACAGGGCGTCACTGTCATTATTCAGCGAGGGCCAGGGGTTCAGGCCTGCCACCGGCCCATAGTTGGTAAAAGCAGCCACTTCAGTGGTGGGCACCAGCAACAGGTACTGCCCTGCCCCAATAATCACAGCCGGTAGCGGGGTGCTGGTGCTGCGGTCGGCCAGTTGCCACCCTGCGGTATTGATGGGCAGCGGGCCTGGGTTATGCAGCTCTACATACTCTGCCCCGGGCAAGCCCACGCTGGGGGTAGGGTCGGCCAGCAACTCGTTAATCACCACCGTGCGGTAGGTGGCGGCCGTGCTGGTAGCATAATAAAACTGGGTAGTAGCCTCGCCCATGGCGTTGCCCGCCAGGTCGGCCACCCGGCTCACGCGCAAAATATAGGCCACATCGGCCACCATACTGTCGGCAAACGTCAGCACCACCTGGCTTGGTGCATCAGGGTTGGCGGTAATCGAGGCAGGTACGCCCAGGCCGGGGCTCAGGGCAAAGGCCGAGGGGTCTGGTACGGCCACAGGCTCAGAAAACGTCAGGGTTAGGTGATTGGCGGTGCTGGGCACGGCGCTGGTCAGGCTGGGTGGGGTATTATCAACCACCGGTTGGCCCGTAACCTGCAGGTTATCAAAAAAGAACTTATTGGCCCTGGTTTTGGTATACACGGCCAGCAGCCCGGTATGCCAGGCGTTTAGGGTGGTGGTGTCAATGGCGCGGCCCAGCACGCGTAGGGGTTCCTGGCCCACGGCGGCGGCCAAAGTCCACCGGCCACCGGTTTCGCGCTCTGCGCGCAGGGTCAGGGCCACGCTGTCATAGCTCACCAGGTTGGGCCCGCTGCTGGTTAGCAGCGTATGGGTATCGCCCTGCTGGCGGTACAGGGCTACCACATCGCTGCTGCCGCCCACCACCACATAATACCCGTTGAGCGGTTCGGCCAAATTGGGCCTGTCGGCCGTAAGGTATACGCGCAGGTAGTTGGCGCTGGAGGGGTTAAAGGCCATTCCAATATTTACCTGCCAGGTGGCGGCCTCAAAGGCGCGGCTGGGTGTGGTCAGGTAGGCCTGCCCGGCGGCCGTATCGGTCAGTTGTAAAACACCGCTGGGGGTAATGCTAAACCTGGGCAGGTGGCCCTGCCAGGGTGGGTTATGGGTCAGGTTTAAGTCGGCAAAGGTTTCGGTTACCTGGCCTAAGCTGGTGCCTATGCTGCCCAGTACCAGCAGCAAGGCAGCAAAAATGCTGCGCATGGGTTTGATTTGGCTATGATTGCAGCCTGAATATAGTATTTTTACGCTTCGTTTGTAAAAAACATCAAATCGTTTTTCGAAATGAAAATAGCAGTAGTGGGTGCCACCGGTTTGGTTGGCACAGAAATGTTACAAGTGCTTGAGGCACGCGATTTTCCTGTTGAACAGCTCATCCCGGTGGCCTCGGCCCGCTCAAAGGGTAAACAGCTCATGTTCAAGGGTAAACCTTACGAAGTAACAGACATGGCTGGTGGTATTGCTGCTAAACCTGATGTAGCCATCTTCTCTGCCGGTGGCAGCACCTCTAAAGAATGGGCCCCCCGTTTTGCCGAGGTAGGCGCCATTGTAATCGACAACTCTTCGGCCTGGCGCATGAGCCCAGAGCATAAGCTCATTGTGCCAGAAGTGAATGCCGATGTGCTGAAAATAGACGACCGCATTATTGCCAACCCCAATTGCTCTACCATACAAATGGTGGTGGCCCTGGCCCCCCTGCACAAGGCTTACGGCCTTAAGCGCCTGGTTATTGCCACCTACCAGTCGGTTACAGGCTCAGGCAAAGATGCTGTAGACCAGCTCATGGACGAGCGTGCCGGCAAGGCCGACCCCAAAATGGCTTACCCCTATACCATTGACCTGAATGTGCTGCCACATATTGATGTATTCCTTGAAAACGGATACAGTAAAGAGGAAATGAAAATGGTCAACGAGACCAAGAAGATCCTCAATGACACTAACATCAAACTAACTGCCACTACGGTACGGATACCAACAATGGGTGGTCATTCAGAGTCTGTGAATGTTGAGTTTGAAAACGAC
>CAZXTW010000840.1:0-3218 GCA_964643525.1 uncultured Roseivirgaceae bacterium | reverse complement strand
TCGGTTTGGCCGTAGTCTGTGGGTGGGCTGTAGGTACCGCCTTGCAGTAGCTGGTGCACACGCACCAGGCTCTCACCAGGAAAAACCAGCCAGTATTCTCGCACGCCGGCTTCCTGGTACAGGTCAAACTTATCGTTCAAGTCAAGCTTGCTGGTGCTGGGCGAGAGTACCTCTACCACCAGGTCTGGTGCGCCCAGGCAGCCACGGTCGTCAATTTTGGTTAAGTCACAAATAATGCTGAAATCTGGCTGCACCACCGTAGTAATTTCACGGTCGGCCGTGTGGCCGGGTTGGGGCAGCCGCACATCAAAGGGGGCCGGGTAGGCTTTACATTGGCTGCCTTCATTGACCAGGTAATTGCCAAAAACAAGCCCAAGCTTAAACAACACATCCTGGTGCCGGGGTGCCGGGGCGGGCGACATGTTAAACAGCTTGCCCTTGATCAATTCAACCCGTTCGTCAAACGTCCAGGTAAGGTAATCGGCATAGGTATAGGTTTTGGTCAGGTCTAGCGGTAACATAACTACTAATGTAATGCATTGCCGTGCACAAAAAAAGGCCCTGAGATGCTCAGGGCCTTTTTCGAGAGGGCGCGGCAACTACTCCGCTTACCTGGCCTGGGCTGTGATGGCAGCCTGGGCCTTTTGTTTTGCCGCGTAGTTTTTCTTGATTTGTTTAAAGTTGTCTTTTGTCACGCTTTCGCCGGTGGTCAGGTGGTGCTCAATGGCAATGAAGTAATCGGCAATGAGCTTTTTGAAGGCGCCCTTCATCATACCGCCCATGAAGGCTGGTTTGGTACGAAACTGCATGTCGAACGTGAGCTCACTGGTGCCGTTGCCCAGGTCACGCACTGAGTAGATGGCGCGGGTGCTTGCCGGGTCTACCGGAAATTTGCCCGCCTTGTATACCGTATTGGTAAAGCGCATTTGCTCTGGCGAGTAGTCGACCATTTTTTCTTTGAGGTACTGGGTTTGCTTGTCGTTAAAATAGCAAACCCTCTCGGCGCCCTCCCCTCCTTTCAGGCTGCCGTTCAGGTATTCTGAAGCGATGATTTTGGGGTGCGAGTGGGCAATGCGCCCATAATCTTCTGCCACCACGGCCCATACCTGTGCCGCCGTAAAGGGCAATACTTTGGTTACTTGAAAGGTTTTGACCTTTTTCTGAATGTCTTGTGCTACTAGTGGTAATGTAACCATGGCCATGATGATGATGATTGTACTTTTAACTGTGGTTTTCATTTCAGGATCATTTTTGGTTTCCATACCAGTTAGATGGCTGATCGTGAAATGTGTTACAAGTTTTGAGGTTAGAAATATGAATTATGTAGTTAGTGATGAGTTATGAAGTATTAATTATGAGTGATGTAGTTAGTGATGAGTTATGAAGTATGAGAGATGAGTTGAAAATCATGTAACGGCTCTGAACGAGAGCTAACCCCTATTCATTATTAATTATTCATTGTTGATTTGACGACTTTCTCTAATTGAGGTTCATGAGGCGGGCCAGTTGTTCGTTGTTTAGGAGGTTGGTCAGCAGGGTTTTGCGGTCAAAGTCTTGCTTGTAGGGAAAATCATCGTGCAGCTGGCGGCGCTTTTCGTCTATCAGGTCCAGCATTTCATCAGCATCGTTGGCAATGTATTGCTTAAAGCTGGCGTAGGCCTTGTTGTTAAACAGCAGGTTTTTGCTGTCAATGCGCTGGGCGTTAATCATGGCCGTTACCTTTTTGTAGCAGCGGCAGGGGTTGTTTTTGTTTACCAGCCCACATTTGTTGTTCATGAACTGGCTCAGGTCTTTGCGCGCGCGCGACAGGCGCACCCTGAAGTTGGCTTTGGTCAGGCCCAGTATTTCGGCGCCAATGGTATGGTCGGCATTAAACAGCTCGCCCAGAATGTACACCAGGCGCTGCTCACGGGTAAAGCACAGCAGCATGCCCGACATACAGGCCAGGTTCATCTCTCTGATTTCTTCCAGCATCTCGTTCTGCTCCAGTTCGGTCAGTTCCTGCTCTGCAATGCCGTCAAGCACGTTGGCAAAGTTGCTGAAGTCTTCATTCACCACCGTTTCGCGGCTTTGCTTTTTCATTTGCAAAAAGTGGTTCACCACAATGCGGTACAGCCAGGTACGAAACTCGCTGCGCCCCTCGAACTTGCTCAGGTTGGTAATGACTTTAATCATGGCCTCCTGGGTAATGTCCTGGGCATCGGCCGGGTTGGCTACCATCTTCCAGGCAACGTTGTATATAAAGGGCTGGTGCTTGCGTAGCAGCTTTTCTAAACTGGCCCTGCTGCCCTTCAGGGCCTCGGCTATCAGTTGTTTATCGTCTTGGTCAGTGGCGTATTCCTGCCTGAATGGGTTGGGTGCCAGCATGGTATTTTGCGTTTGGTTGCCCTTATGATTACAAATATGGCCATGTGTGACAGAAGTTTGAGGTAAAAAAGTAAAAATAAGTGTGCCCACCCATGGCGGGCACACTTTGCATTAAAATTAAGGTATCTACAGAGGGAGCCTTATTCTGGTTACGAGCAGGTACTGGTTAGTGGCCCCAGGTTGGCTGCAAAGAAAGATAAAACAAAAAAAGCACCTAATGCGTCGCTACCAATGGCCCTGCCTTTGCTGGGTGGGTTGGGCCCACCAAACAGCCATTTAACCTTTCCGTCACCATGGCTGCTGGCCGCCCAGCCTTGCTGCACCAGGGCTTTTTCACTGGTAACCTGCCCTATGTCGTTCCAGTTGGTGCCGTCAATACTATAGCTGCCGCTGGCTGTGGTGCCGTTGTTGGCAATGACCAGCCGCAGCCAGATGGGCGTGTTTTTACTTACTACACTTTTGCGGTTAGCACCGTTGGGAATGGAGGCATAAATATTATCGGTGCTGGCTCCGTCTTCACTGCGGTACTGAATGCAAATACCATTTTGGGCTGTAGCCAGCACGGCCACATAGCTGGCCGTATCATCATTGGCACTACGGGCCATAACACCGCCCTTAATCCAGCTGTTTACCTGGCTTTGCTGGCTGCTGGCAAAAGCTTCAATAACATTGTCGGGCCTGTTAGTTTTATCGTCATACATAAAGTAAAAGCTGTCGTCTTTGCCCCAGATGTCTCCTGAGTCTACTTCAATAGAGTACAGTGCACCGGGTTCTGTCATTGCAGCAGGCAGGTTAACGTCAATGCCGGTAAAGGGGTAGCCGGTGTTGGGCAGGTCAGTGCGGGCCCAGGC
>CAZXTW010000839.1:0-3218 GCA_964643525.1 uncultured Roseivirgaceae bacterium | reverse complement strand
CCAGGGCAAAAGAAACGGCACCACCGAGTACTTTTTTGAGAATGGCCAAAAAAGTGCACAGGTTACTTATGTTGACAATGATAAAACAGATGAAGCCTACTGGGAGGCTGATGGCACACCACAGCCTGATACTGAACAGGCCAACCAGAGAGCCAAATTTGCCGGGGGTAAACAGGCCATGAACGAGTTTATACGCAACAACCTAAAGATGCCTAAGTCATTTAAGCGTGGCAAAGGGGCCAAAAGAGAGCGGGTAATTGTTTGGTTTGTGGTTGACAAGGACGGGCAGCTTACTGAGATTGAAACCCCGAACAACCCTACGCCAGAACTGGGTGAAGAGGCCCGCCGGGTAGTAGCTGCCATGCCAAGGTGGCTGCCAGCCAAACATATGAATATACCCAGGCCAATGAGAATGAGACTGCCCATTGAGTTTATTAAGCGATAATGCTATAGATAGGTTATATTTAAGGTACAAAACTTGATTGATATGACTACCAGCGTTGCAGAACTCAAAACTTCGCTATTGACCATGATAGCCCAGACAGATGACATAGAGGCACTTGAAAAAATTCAGAGCTTTGCCATTAAATTGTTAGATGATCAGGATAGTATTATTTGTTATTCGTCTGATGGTCGCCCGCTTAACCAAGCCGAATACATTAAAGAAACGAATAAAGCAAGACTGCAAGCAGAAGCAGGTTTGACTATACCTCAAGAAGAAATTGAAAAGGAATTGTGAGCCTAAAAACAAGACAGATTGTTTGGACCAAGATAGCCAAGCAGTCACTTGATAGTTACCACAATCACATTTCCTTAACTTCACCAAGTAATGCTGATAAGCTAAAGAGAGAAATCCTAAAAACAACAAGGTTACTTTCTAAAAGTCCTTATATCTTTCAAAAAGATGAAGCTTTACCCTTTAATGATGGAAGCATCAGAAGGTTTTTTCGTGGTAACTTGAGGGTACAATATGAGGTTACTGAAACTTTGATAATAATTTTAGATATTCATAATACTAGAAGCTATCCAAATTTCTAACTTGTATTACCCATGAATAGCCACCCCTGGCATAATGTAAGCATTGGTGCTGATGCGCCTGAGGTAGTAAACGTGGTGGTTGAAATACCCCTAAGCAGCTATGCCACGTATGAGCTGGACAGAGACTCGGGCATGCTAATGCTGAAACGCGTGCTGGATGCATCAATTAACTACCCAGCCAACTATGGCTTTATACCGGGCACGTATTGCGGTGATGGTGACCCGCTGGCTATACTGGTGATTTCAAAGGTAGAGATTGTACCCATGTGCCTGGTAGAGGCACGGGTAATTGGGGCAATGCAATTACTTGACAGTGGCCAGCGCATTGATAAGATTATTGCCGTAGCTGCTAATGATATGAGTGTGGATTACCTACACGATATTAATGACCTGTCCCAACACACCGTAAATGAGCTGCGCAGCTTTTTTGAAGCTTATAAAAAAGCTGAAAGCAAAACCGTTAGTATAGAAGCCTTTCAGAACCGGGCCAGTGCCCTTGGGGTGGTAGAACAGGCTATTGTTGATTATAAAACAAAGCTTAAGCAATAGCCATTGCTGCCCTGTCCTAGCCTACTTTTTGGCTTTTTGGGTAGGCTTTTCTTTAATTTTAATGTAAATCAATTTAGTACGCCGGCCTTTATTGCTTGCCTCTCGGGCTTCTATATCAAACTCGCCTGTAGAGTGAATCATGGGCGTTAACTTGTCAAAGCCAAAATTGCGCGAGTCAAAATTGGGCTGCTTCTTTTGCACCAGGCTGCCCACATCGCCCAAAAAGGCCCAACCGTCGTCGTCAGAGAGGTCGTTTACACTGGCCTTAATCAGCTTAATCACCTTGGGTGTAATTTTGTCAAAGGTGTCTTTGGCATGCTGCTTTTCAGCTTCTGCCACCTCTTCTTTCTGTAGTTGCCTGCTTTTTAGTATCTCAACATAAATGAACTTATCGCACGCTACAATAAAGGGGTTGGGTGTTTTCTTTTCGCCAATACCAATCACCAGCATGCCTGCTTCACGCAAACGGGTGGCCAGGCGGGTAAAGTCACTGTCGCTGCTTACCAGGCAAAAGCCCGTTACTTTGCCAGAATATAAAATATCCATGGCATCAATAATCATGGCAGAGTCAGTTGCGTTTTTACCAGTAGTGTAACTGTATTGCTGTACTGGGGTTATGGCATTATCTAATAATACCGTTTTCCATTTGTTCAGGTAGGGGTTGGTCCAATCACCATAAATACGTTTAATGGTGGGGTTGCCATACTTGGCAACTTCTTCCATCATTTCGGTTACCTGGCCAGCAGGTATATTATCGCCATCAATCAAAACAGCCAGGGTGGTTTCCATAAACTAAAGATAGGTATTCTGTGCGGCAATGTACCTAAAAGGTATTTTAATAGAAGCGTACTATTGTATTACAGGCTCAATGGCTTGCTGGTTGCACAAAGGTGGGCAGCCATTTTGCCTTGTACTTTGTGCCTTGGATTTTTTATTGTTTTTTTGGCCAAACTGTTTGCTCATGCCTGCCAACCGCAATGCCCTGATACGCTACAAGACTATTGACAACTGCCTGAGAAATAAATACCGGCAATGGACACTTGATGACCTGATTGCCGCATGCAGCGAGGCATTGTATGAGTATGAAGGCATTGATAAAGGCGTGAGCCGCCGCACCGTGCAGAACGACTTACAGGTAATGCGAAGCGAAAAGCTGGGCTACAACGCCCCCATTGTGGTGATTGACAAGAAGTATTATGCCTATGCTGACCCTGATTACTCTATTACCAACATACCCCTAACCAACCAGGACCTGAACAAGCTTACAGAGGTAACTAATATTTTAAAGCAGTTTAAGGGGTTTACACACTTTCAGGAATTGAGCGGCATGGTGCAAAAGCTGGAAGACAAAATACATACCAGCAAAACAAAGGCACGCCCCATTATTGACCTTGAAAAGAACAACCACCTGAAAGGCCTGCAGTTTATTGACCCCATTTACCAGGCCATTGCCAATAAGCAATGTATAGAGTTGTCGTACAGGTCGTTTAAAGCGCAGGCGGCACAAAGTTTTGTTTACCACCCTGCCCTGCTAAAAGAGTACCGCAACCGCTGGTTTGTGTTGGGCAAGCGTACAACCACAGCCGGCTACCTGTTGCGGTACTCTTTTAGCAGGGCAGGGAAAGAGTGTA
>CAZXTW010000838.1:0-3220 GCA_964643525.1 uncultured Roseivirgaceae bacterium | reverse complement strand
TAGGGTTGCCCTGCTTGTCTTTCTCTTCAAGCTCCTGTATCCACATGGTAAACCGCATTTGGCTGGCATCGGCCTGCTTTACAATAAAAGGTATGTTGTGTATGCCGCCACTCAGGTTGTCAGTATCTACCTCAATGGTAGTGGTTTTAGCAATTTTTACCCCTTCATTGGCCAGGCGCAACAAGGCATTGGGTTTGGTGGGGTCAAACCCTTCAAACGGCAGCGGCACATTACCAACAAAGGGCTTTTCATGAAAATGCTTGTAAGGGGCAAGGTACGGGTTAGCAAGGGTTAGGTCACTGCTGCGGTTGCCCACGGGCAGGCCATTAATTTCAGGTATGTCTGGGCTGCCAGGGTGCTCTTCATATTTACCCAGGGCAAGCAGCGCATTGCCATGTGGTATGCTACCCAGTCGGGCCATATCAAAACCATTGGTAAACTCATTGGCCATATGCAGCCACAGGCCCGGCTCGTGGTGTATTGGCTGGCCATCAAACTTCTTGGTCAGCCCACTTTCAGGAAAATCTGCTGCACTAAGCTGCGTAATTTCCTGCTCATAATTAATAGCGGCCAAATACTGATCTCTTTGTTCGGCTTCTACCCCAGAGGCAGAGGGGTCTATGCCCCGGTTGGGTACGGCATCGTCAACAGTAGTAAAAATCAATTTCTCTGAGTACTGGTTCAGCAACAGGCGGTAGTTAATGTGGGCACCACCTACCTGATCAGTAGCAAAGGGCAGGGCTATGCTGTTCCAACCACTGTCTTTACTTTCCCAGGTACCGGCCAGGTGTTTTAAAGGCCCAAGGTGTTTGGCATTGTCTTCATTTAAGGCACCTAATGAACGTACCTTATTCACATAAGCTTTCAGCGCTTCTTTGGTTAACATGGTAATGTGTTTTTTATATTAAACTGAAATAAATGATTGACTATCAAAAACGCACACCATCAACCACCTACCTGGCATTAGGCAGACTAGTAGCATAAAAAAGGCTCATATACCAATAAATGGGTATTAAAGAAATGACTAGAGTAATCAGAAAGAAGAAAGGGCAAATCAATTTAGTGAAAGAAAGGTAGTGAGTTTAGCCAATAATGCCTAATAAATTAAGTTTATTTTTCTATATACATAAAAGCAAAAAAGCGGCCCTTAGCTAGGGGCCGCCTTTTAATATGTTTAAAACTTACTATTAACTATATATGTTTACTCAACAACTTATGTAACAGTTCTTTGATGCTTTGTTTTGCCTGGGTTAGTTTATAAGTCGGGCTATTTGGCAGTTACCTGTTGTATGGCCGTGGCCCAGTCTTCTACATGGTGGGCACGTACCATTTTACCGTTTTCAACAGTGTGCACGTCAATGGTCATAATCTCAAACTTTTTGCTGCCGTTGGTAGGCACCCCAAAAAAGTGACCCTCAGGGCTGTTGGGCGTGCCCGTGGCAATGCTGCGCACGGTAACGGTACTGCCACTTACCTGCATGTCTTGCACGGCCCAGTTCAGGTCAGGTATCATGCCACCAAATGCAGCCAGCGTCTTTAAAAAGCCATCACGACCCGGCCCGCCTAAAGGCTGCGGGGTTGACTGCCAGCCATCGGCCATGTAGGCAGCCGAGAGGGCCTCAGCATTAACATTGTTCGGGTCGCTCAGTTGGTCATAAAACTGCTGCACCAATGCTTTCAGTTCGGCTTGCTGCCTGGCAGTACTTTCAATGTGGGTTTGCACGGCCTGGCTGGCCACCTGTTGGGTATCTACCTGGCTACAGGCGGCAAACAAGGCCAGGGCTACCATTGATAAGGCTATTCTTTTCATTGCGATGTAATTATTATATACACCACAAAAATGATTGAATTGGGCGGCAGCCTTATTATCAGAATCGTTTAATAATGGTCATTTTGCAACCGGTACTCTTTAGGGGTCAATTGTGCCTGCTGCAAAAAAAAGCGGTTAAAGTTTGATGGGTCTGAAAAGCCCAGGGCATGACTTATTTCGGTTATGCTTAAATCAGTAAATAACAGCTGCCTTTTTATTTCAATAATAAGGCGCTCTTTAATTAGTGCTGAGCTGCTTTTATTAAAATACCGCTTAAGCAGCTTGTTCAGGTGCGAGGGGCTCACACCCAGCATGGCCGCATATTCATGCACACGTTGCTTTTGGCCAATGTGTTGCTCTAACAACTGTTTAAAGCGCAACACTTCAGTTTCTTTGTACAGCATTTCATTCAGTTGGTACTGTTGGGCATACCAGCGGTTCAGGTTAATGAGCTGGTAGTACAGCAGGGCACGCAACAGGTGGGTACTATCGGGCTGCAGGTTTTTAATTTCATGCTGTATTTCGCCCAGCTTCTCTACGCAGGTGGCCAGCTGCCCTTCGGTAAGCTGTAGGTAAGAGGGGGTTTCAGTATTATAAAAGTAATGCAGGCGGTACAGGTACAGGGCATCATTAAAAAAGGCAGAGATGTGTTCTTCTTCAAAAATCAGGTACAGGGCATCAAAAGGCTCGTCAATTTGTGACCAGCGCCGCCATTTATTGGGGGGCAGCAACAATACGGTGCCCTTTGCAAACGGTATTACCTCATCATGCACGGTAAACTGCCCTTTGCCCTCAGTAATGAAAATGATTTCATAAAAGGTAATCATAAACCTATCGGTAGGCTGGGTAATATTCTGGGTGGCACGCATGCTAAAGCAATCTACCAACAGCTCAGCCTTATACTTGTTACGGGCAAACGAATACTTCATGACAAGGGCAAATATAATCAGGCTTGTAGCCTTAGTAAAATAAGGTACCTTTACACCACTGCAATGGCACATTTGTTGTGCCGTATATTTTAGCAGCTTTTTTATTATCCTAAACAATCAATAAACTGATGAACACCAAACAAGTAGTATTTGGGTTACTATGCATTTTTATGTGCGCGGCGTGCGCCTCGTCTTACCAGGCCATTAACCCTGGGCGCATCAACTACCAGGCTGAAAATGTGAACGAAGGGGTGACCTTTGCTTACCGCTATGGCGTACTGAGGGAGGCAGGCAATAAAAAATATGCCAAGAAAGAATTGGCCAGGGGCATTAAAGTGGTGGCTGTGAAGGTGGTAAATAATGGAGATAAGGAGTTTACCATTGGCCAGGACCTGAGCCTGCACGCCAACGGCCAGCCGGTAAACATGCTTGAGCCCCGTTATATACAGCAGCAGTTAAAGCAGGGGGTGCCTATTTACCT
>CAZXTW010000837.1:0-3223 GCA_964643525.1 uncultured Roseivirgaceae bacterium | reverse complement strand
CCCATTACCCAGCCATAGTCGTTAATAGATTCTACCCACAGGCCGTCTAACTGGGCTTCGCTGCTAATGTCAGGGTCCTGTGCTATAATAATGTCGTTGATATTCTGCGCCCTGTTGTCGCACGCCTCCTGGGCCACGCCAACAGTTACCTGGTCAAAAGCCACGCAACTCAGGCCCGGGAAGGTAACCGTAACCGAATAGGTGCCGGGCTGGTTAATGGTAATGGTGTTGGTAGTTTCGCCTGTGCTCCAGCTGTAGTTGGCATCAGGGCCGCCCTGGGCTACCAGTTCCAGCTGCTCGCCGTCGGGGCACAGGTGTGTATCACCCCCCAGGTCAAGGCCCACATCAAACACCTCTACAACGGTACTGCCAGTACCCGTGCAGCCTTCTGGTGTTTCAACCAGTACGTTGTACTGCTGTTCTTCAGTGGCTACAATGGTTTGGGTAGTGGCGCCGGTGTTCCACAAATAGGTGCTGCCCGGGTAGCCTGCATCCAGCGTGCGTCCGGCCCCGGCACAAATCTGGCTGTCGCCGCCCAGATTAACCTCTACCTTTTGCACATTGATGGTAATCTCGTCATTGCCAATGGGGTTGCCAAGGCTGTCAAGCACGTCAACCGAGTAGGTACCGGCAGTGGTGACAGTTAAAAACTGCCCGTCGTTACCAGCCACACTCCACTGGTAAGAGGCATCAGGCCCAAAATCGCCTGCATCTAATGTAATGCTAAAGCCATCACATATGGTGGTATCGGCAGGGCCCAGGTCTACCTGGGCATAGGCTGCGGTCTGGGCAAGGCAAAGCAGCACCATAAGTGCCACTGCAAAGCATGGCTTTAGTTGTAGTTGTTCTGAATTCATAGGTGTAAGGTCACAGGCACTCAATACTCAATACAAAAGCTGGTTTGGCCCTGACCCATTGGGCCAAGGCACGATTACTGCATAATAAAATTAGTAATTTAAACGCCTGTGGTAAATAGGCCCCAGGCCTCATTTTTTAGGGTAAAGTGGGTAAAACTGGCTGTAATGAGCAATTACCCTACCCAAAAAACTTCATGAAATAACATTATTTGTCAATTGGTTTTCACTATTCTGGTTTTGCCCACTGGTTTGCCATTGGTAAAGAGCTGCACCAGGTACAGGCCCTGTTCCAACTGGTTGCCATTAAAGGTTACCTGGTGCCTGCCTGCCGCGGTGGGCTGGTTGCTCATGATGGTGGTTGCCGTATGGCCCAGGGCATCAAACACCACCAGGGTAGTAGTACCGGGCTGTTCTAACTCAAACAGCAGGTTTACTGTGCCATTAAAGGGGTTGGGCCATGCCTTCAAATCGCCAGGGCCGTTGGGCAGGCAGTCGGGGCATATGCTTAGTGTATACGTTTCGCTGGTGGCCTGCCCACCCAGGTTATCGGTAGCCGTTACGCCCAGGCTGTAGGTGCCGGGCAGGGCCTGCTGCCAGGTGTAGGGCTGTGCCCCAGCCACCTGCCACTGTATGCCATTCAGGTCATAAGTAAGTGTGGCTATGGTTCCGTCAGGGTCAGTGGCCCCTGCATCAAACAACACTGCCTCAGCAGTTTGCACCAACAGCTGCCCGTTGACATCAAAGGCCTGGCCGTTTACCGTTAACGGGGCCAGTAGGGGTGGTTCATTTACCCATACCTGGTGGGTGGCTGTGGCCACGCCCTGCTGGTTATCAGTAACCGCCACGGTTAAGGTATGTGCACCGGGGCTTAATGTGGCCATATTGGCCTGGGTAGTGCCATTGGCTGTATGCCACAGCTGCCCGTTGTCATGTATGGTTACCTGGGCAATGGCCCCGTCAGCATCAATGGCATCAACAATAAGCCAGGCAGGCTGGTAGCGGTGGGCCAGTGCATTGCCTGCCAGGGTAAGGGTGGGCTGGGCGTTGACTGTTACCGCAAAGGTTTCTGTTTGTGTACTGCCCCCGTCATTATCTGTAGCTTCAAATGCCAGGGTATGGGTACCAGGCTCAAGGCTGGCCACAAAATGGTAGGGGGCCTGGGTAAGGGTTTGCATGGCCTGGCCGTTCAGGGTAAAGGTAACAGCCGTTACCTGCCCGTCGGCATCCTGCACATCAAGGGTAAAGTCAAGCTGGGTAGGCCCCTGGTACAGGGCTTGAAAGGCCCCTTCAGTACGCACGGTAGGCGGCTGGTTTAGCCTAAGGGTTACAGGCGCTGAAATGGCCATGGCCCCATCTTCATCAAAAGCCACAGCACGGTATTCGTAATGGCCATAGCCTGTGGGTGCATCAGTAAAAGTAAGGCTGCTATTGATTGTTTCGGCCAGTAAGGTGTTGTTGCGGTACAACTCTACCCTGAAAACGGCCCCATCAGCATCATTGGCATTGGCAGCCAGGGTAATGGTTTGGGTGTTTGCGTTGTATACTCCTGCTTTGTTGCCGGTAATGTCTACCTCTGGTGCCTGGTTGGCAGATACTACCAGGGTAAAAGGCTCAGAACGGTCGCCCAGGTTATCGTAAGCATAAGCTGTTACCCGGTGGTCGGCCCGGTCAGTTAATACCACCTGTTGCCTGTAGGGTTCAGCATACAAGGCATTGAGCTTTCGCTGGCCCAGGTACACCTCTACACTGTCAACGGTGCCGTCAGGGTCAGTCGCGTCAAGGGCCAGTTCAAAAAAGTTGCCTGTAGCCCTGCGCCCACCCGGCAGGCTTTGCTGGGTAATGGTGCCCGAAACACCTGGCGGCAGGTTACGGCCTACCTCAAGCACCAGGGGTAACGACAGCAATACATCTCCATTTGCCAGGTAAAAAGCAGCCTGTAGCGTGTAGGCCCTGTCATGGGCTACCAGCCAATTGAATACATAAGCCGTGTCAGTGGTGCTTTGGGTCAGGCTCAGTGTGCTTTCGCCATCAACCAGCCACACCATGCTGTCTACCTGGTTCATGGCCCCGGTGTAAACAACTGTTATCTGGCGGTTGCCCAGGCCGTTAACTGAAAGTGGAATGGCCGTGAGGCTGTCAAGCCCTTCAATAGCAGCAATAGCCGGATAGCTGGCCACCTCATTGCGCACGGTTACCTGTAGCGTATCAGACACTGATACCTGGCCCGAGTCAGTAGTAGCAGTAGCATACAATTCATAAATACCCTCAGCAGCAGGTACCCAGGCAAACTCATAGGCCCCGAAGTAGGCCTGTTGCGTTTGGGTATCAAACAAGGCACCGTTAATGAATAGCTGGGTGTTTTGGAC
>CAZXTW010000836.1:0-3239 GCA_964643525.1 uncultured Roseivirgaceae bacterium | reverse complement strand
ATAGGTTTTCCAGCTGCTGAAGTGGTCAAATAAAAACGACATGGGCATTTGGGTTGTTGCAGCACAAAAATAATGAAAGTAGGGGGCCTGATGGCAATTTCTGCTATATAGTTATGCAGGGGTCAGTTTAATAAAAATGTGCCGCTAATGAGGCGTACAGGTTGCCTTTGCGGGTGGTAGGGGGTGTTGCGCCTTCGGGTACTGACTGTTGTAGTGCTTTCGGGGCATGGGGTACCCTGGCTTTGGGGGCCTTCTGTTTGTTTTGCAGCACCGGTGGCTGGCCCAGCATAAAGTATTTAATGCCAGCATGGTAGGGGCTTAATGAGCTCCATTTATCGGCCAGTTTTTCCAAAAAGCGCTTCTGCTCTGGGTTTTGCAGCCATAGCCGGGTCATGGCTACGGCTTTGGCAAACAGGTGCCGCCGGGCTATTTGCAGGGCTGTAGGCGGTTTGCTGGTAGGCTTAGGGTAAGCTGTAGCCACTGTTTTGCCACTATACTGTTTAAATACCAGTACATTTCCATAGCGGCCGCTCATGCCTTTGGTAATGAGGTTATTTACAACAAGTGCCATAGGTTATATCCGTTATCTGTTGCAATGCTAAAATAATTGCCGATAAAATAAAAATTAATTTCCGTTTATAATTAAATATATTGTGCGTGGCCAATCAAGGCTACTGTTGCCCTTGCTCAATCGAACTATAATCGAATTAACTGTACATAAACGAACTTTTTACTGGCAACACCGGGCTTAGGTACAGCAGAGGCTCACCTTAGAATGATGCAATTCCCTGCATGTAGCTATAATGTTGAGACGATGGAAATACTCCTGGATGTTGTATTTTTCGGCGTGCGATCAAATAGTGTGGTATACCGGCAGTGAGCCACTCAGAATGGAAAATGTGTATAATGATGAAATGCAGTGCAATGCCGAGTTTGAGTTGGTGGATGTGCGGCAGCACAGCGCTGCCGAGCGGTTAAGTGCTGACGACCCTGATGAGATTCTGCTGGCTATTTTGTCAGGGTATGAGGGTGTGGCCCCTGTAGAGGTATTGAACCGCACAGTGCAGCGATTGCGTTCAGTCATTTCAGACAAAGGTATATTGTCTGAATATTTGCGGCGTTTGCTAATATTCTCAAAGAGCCGAAACCTATATCAAGAAACCTTAAAAATTGTACATATGCTGGATGTAAACATGAAGCCCGAAGAAGACCTGTATTACATTTTTGGGCAAAAAAGCAGATCAGAAGAAACTGCCATACGCATGCTCAAAAAAGGTAAGCTCACCAACGAAGAGATCGCTGAATACACTGATTTGACTCTTGACAGAATTAAAGCCCTGGCAAATCAGCTTCGCTAAGGCGGGCAAGGTACAAATAGAGCCCTGTTTAGAAAATATAACAAAGTACGTTAATTAGTAGTGGTGTTTTACTAATTGTGGCTATTTTGTGTGTTGTAAGTAACCTAATACTATGAGCCAGAGCACCAGCAGTAACCAAAACGCCACAGAAAGCCTGCTGCATGACCAACTGACCCACTACCTGATGCAGCACCGTGGGTTTGCTAAGCTGTTTTTTCAAACTATTCTGGATAAAGCCACTGTACGAGACATTCAATGGAAAACCTTTCAGCGCCTGCACGATAGGTATACTAGCCATAACCTACACGGCACTGTGAATGATATTGCCTATACGGCTATTTTTAAAAAGACCTGCCAATTGCTACTGATGTTTGTGTTAGAGCATAAAAGCTACCCACCCGGCCAGGAATACCCCATACAATACCAATTGTTGTATTATGCTAACCAGCACCTGAAGCAGTTTTATGATAACAGGCGCAAAAATAAAGAAGAGGATGAAGCACAGGCTGATCTATTTCCTACCCCACAACCTTTGCTAATTGTGATTTACCATGGCCAACGAAAATGGAATGTGCCTACCTTGGCCGAGCATTACCGCAAGGCAGATACCAATGCTTTTTTGCAAAGCCAGGTGATGCACATCCCCTACGTACTTTATGACCTGAGTAAGCAAACTGATGCGCAGATTATTTCGTTCTATGGTAAAGCCATTAGCTTTTGTGCAGGCATGCTGGCCTTAAAGCATATTTGGGATGAGGATATGCTGCCGGTGGTTAAACAATTGGCTAATTTGTATGATAGGGAAAAGGCCAAAGGCGCAGAAGTAGAAAAACGTAAAGCGGTTTTTGTATATTTACTACGGGCTTTGACTAAGCAAGATGATTATGACCGCATAACGAATTACCTAAGGAAAAATAAAAAGGAGGAGCTTATGAGCTATTTTGATACTGTTCTGGCAGAACGTGAAGCCAAAGGCATAGAGCAAGGCATCGAGAAGGGAATAGAGAAAGGTAAAGCAGAAGGTAATAAAGAAGGCCTTAGTAAAAGTAAACTAGCTGTTAGGGCGCTGAAGGCGGGTCAGTCTGTGGCCTATGTGGCAAGGGAGGTTGGCTTGCCCCTGCAGGAGGTAGCCGAACTTCAAGAAGCCATGGGCCTTTGACCAACCCTCAAACAAATTCAGTAATTTAATACGCCATAATTGTTTAAGCCTGTTGCAGGTACTGCGGTAGTTGGTTTGTGTGGTAAGGGGTGATTGCGTAAACTAGCGGCCGAATTTAAAAACCAACAGGCCATGAAGTTATGGGATAAGGGGCAGCCTGCCGCACAACAGGTAATAGATTTTACGGTGGGTAACGACCGCGAACTGGACGAGGTGCTGGCCCCATGGGATGTAGTAGGCTCGCTGGCCCACGGCCAGATGCTGCAACGCATTGGTATTTTAAGCCCCGAAGAAGGCCAGGCCCTGCGCCAGGAGCTGCAACGCATTTACGAGCGCACGCTGCAAAGCGATTTTTTGATACCGGCCGATTTTGAAGACATCCACTCTTATACAGAACACCTGCTGACGGAAGCCATTGGCGATGCAGGAAAGAAGGTGCACACGGCACGCTCGCGCAATGACCAGGTGCTGACCGACGTGAAGCTGTACCTGCGTGATGAGGTGCGCCTGTTTGCTGAACTGACCGAGCAATTAACCAACCGCCTGCTGGCGCTGAGTGATGCCCACCATGACAAGTTGCTGCCCGGCTATACGCATTTGCAGGTGGCCATGCCCTCTTCATTCGGGTTGTGGTTTGCCGCTTTTGCTGAGTCCCTGGCCGACGATCTGCAGGTGCTGCTGGCCGCTTATAAGGTAATAGATCAGAACCCGCTGGGCTCAGC
>CAZXTW010000835.1:0-3244 GCA_964643525.1 uncultured Roseivirgaceae bacterium | reverse complement strand
CAGGTACTCTTTTGCCATGGCATACTGCCCGCTGTTTTTGTACAGCCTGCCCAGGCCCAGCTGGGCAAAGTGGGGCAGCCTGCCGTCAAATGCCTTGGCCTGCTCAAGCGCGGCAAGCCCCTGTTTATAACCGGCCAGGGCGGCCTGGCTGTTGTTTTGCTGCTCGGCCACCAAAGCTTTAAATATGTGGCTGGCGGCCTGGTAGTAGGCTTTGGGGTGCCGGGCCAGCAGGGCAGGTTGGTTGGCCAGCTCAGTAAACTGCCCGCTCAAGGCAAGCGTTTCACTCCATATGGTACGGTAAAAGGAGTTGTTGGGGTATTTACTGGCCAGGCGGCCTGCATATACTTCGGCTTCTGCAGGCTTGTATTCAAAACGAATCAGCATATAGGTCATATACAGATGGGCCTCTGCTTCAGACAGTACGGTTACCTCGGTGGCCGTGTGCATTTGTGACAAACCCAGCTCTTTATCGCCCGAACGGAAGAACCAGATAAACGTTTTAAACAGGGGTATTAGCTCTGGGTAGCGCTCGCGGTAATAGTTGTACAGGCCTGAGGTAAAGTAAAACTCATTAAACTGGTCAACCATATCTAACCCTTTGGTCATGAGTGTGTACATTTTTCTGGCCTGGTTGGCTGCTTTAAAGTAATTGCCGTTATCAGCAAAGTTGGCAGCCAGCAATGCCCGGCACACCAGGGTAAAGTAAATGCCCTCGGGGTGGTCTTTATGGATGTCGCGCAGGCTATCACACACCTCTATTACCTGGTACAGCTTGTTCTGAATTAATTCAAACTCGGGCTGCTCTGGCGTAACGGGTACTGATGCCCAGTACAGGCTTAGGGCCTGCAGCATGGGGTAGGCCGGGTGGCCTGGCAGGGTAAGCGCTAACGAATCAATATAGGGGGCTGCGTGGGCGGTATCACAATTGTAAATGTACCGGGCCGCCTGCATGGTATAGTTCAATGCTTTGGGCGATGCCGTAAGGCTGTGCTGCGCAAAGGCAGGGGCACAGAGGGTAGCCAAAAGCAGGCTGCTAATGATAAGGCGTAGTGCCATGGCAGTGGTGGTCTGTTTGTTGTGCGTTAGTGAGTTGTAAATGTACAACGTTTCATGGTTTGCCGGCCCTGTGTGGCGAAAATACCTGCGATAACCCTGTGCCAGTCTAAAAAGCCAGCATGGCCAGGGCAATTATGGCCAATAACAGGCCCAGCAGGTTGGTGCGGCCCAGCCGCTCGCGGTAAAGCAACAGCCCAGCCAGCGACGAGCCAAGAATAACCCCAATGTTGAATATGGGGTATAAAAAGGCCCCGTTGTTATCAAATGCGCTCAGGGCCCTCAACAAAAAGTATATTGAAAAGTAGTTGGGTATGCCCAGATAAATGCCCCCCAGAATACTTTTAAGAGAAATGCGCTGGCGGCTAACAGCAATGACCACACTGCCAATGATGGCCGCTGCCCCAAAGGCGAAAATAGGAAACAGGGCTTCTTCAGCCTGGCTGAGGAAATTCAGGTTAATATAGTTGATGAAGGTGGTAATTAACCCGTTCATAAAAAATATACTGATGGGCATCAATACCAGCGTCAGCTCGCCAGCCCTGCTGGCGTTGCCGCCCTTTTGCATGGTAGCCAGGAATATGGCCACCAGGGCCAGGGCAATGCCAGCATAGTTCAATGCAGTAAATCGTTCGGTATTGATCTGGAATATGAACAGGCTGAACATGACGGGAATGATGAGCGACATTTGACTGGCAATAGAGGCAATGCCCATACCCAGGCGCTGGGTGGCCATGGCCATGAGGTAAAAGGTGCTTACAAACATGGCCCCCAGCAAGCCGGCCAGGGGGAGCCAGTCAGTACTTAGGCTTACCCCGCTAAAAGCCTGGCCCCCGCCATTGCTAATGAGCAGGCTGCCTGTAACCACGCATACCAGGTAATTGCTAACTACGGCCTGGAAGGTGTTCATTTTATACTGGCTGAACGACCGGAAGGCAATGAATATCAATACATGTAGTAGTATGGTGGCTATAAGGTATGGCATGGTGCTTTTTGGGGGCTGTATTTTATGTTGTGTGCCGCAAATGCGCCGACAAAAATAGGTAAAAACATTTCAATTGTGGGTTGAACTACTTTGTTTTGGATATTATGACTTCAGGGCAGGCCAGGCATATTGATCATACCAGGGGCAGTGCTGCACAGGGTTTTGCTGTGTGGCAGGGCTCACCCGCTGCCGCACCCGCCCTTGTCCATCAGTATTTGTACCACCAGCCGGCTTTTGCGGCCTCGCGGCCCGGCCAGCACCACCGCCTGTTTTGCCTGTTGGTACACAAAACTCAGGAGGCTGTGGCTACCTTGCCTGTGGTGGTTCACAATGGGCAGGCCACCAGCCTACCAGCCAGCCCTTTTGGTGGGGTGGCCGTGGCTGCCAACGTGCCACAGGCAGCCCTGAAGCAGCTGCTGCTGGCAGCCATACAATGGCTGCGCCACCACCAGGTACCCCGGTTTACCCTGGTAGGCAGCCCCGAGGCTTACCAGCCTGCGCTACAGCCTGAATTAAGTACAGTGTTGAAAGAGCTGGGTTTTGCTTTACACCAGCAGGCCACCAACCACCACCTGCCAGTGCAACAGCAGCCTTTTAGCGAGGGGCTGCACCCCATGGAACGGCGCAGGTTAAAGAAGTGCCAACAGGCCGGGTTTGAGGTGAGGCAAGAGGCTGACCTGGCCAGGGCTTATACCTGCATTGCACAGTGGCGGGCACAAAAAAACATGCCCCTGTCACTTACCCAAAGCCAGTTGCTGCAAGAGGTGGCCAGGTACCCTGCTGCCTATAAGGCTTTTATGGTATACCACAATGGCCAGCCCGTAGCAGGCACCATTGCTGTGCGCGTGCACCCTGAAATAATCTATAACTTTTACCCGGCCTCTGACACGGCCTATAATACCTACAGCCCCATGGTGCAACTCATTGAAGGGCTGTACCACTATGCCCAGCACGAGGGCTGCCGCCTGGTAGACCTGGGCACCTCAATGCTGGGTGCTGAGGTAAATACCAGCCTGGCCCGCTTTAAAGCCCACCTGGGTGGGGTGGCAGGTACTAAGCCTACCTACACCCTGACGCTAACCGCTGCCCCCGTATGATGGCCCTTACCTTTATTAAACAATCAGGCCGGGGGTTGTTGGCGGTGCTGTCACGCGCAGGGGCTACCATAGCTGTGAACAAGCTGTTTGCCATGGCCTTTGGCCCCAC
>CAZXTW010000834.1:0-3265 GCA_964643525.1 uncultured Roseivirgaceae bacterium | reverse complement strand
AGTTAAAAAAGTAATTGAACGCTGAGAACAGCATTAACAGGCTTAACAGGATAGTACCTACCCAGTGAATAATTTTTACAACTTTCATAATGCAACGTGGTTAGTTTGTTAGCCCAATAATCCGGATTTCGAATCAAAAAGACAAGAAAAAAGAATGTATCTACATATTTATTGATTCATCGCAAGCCCGGTCGCCTACAGTTGTAACTACTGCTGGCCCTGCTGCCAGGTGGCTGTGTAGGGGTCGTACCCGCACCTGGCAGGCTTGCTGTTCAAATCAGTAGAGTCAGCCAGGTACACCCGGCAGTCAGTACATACCCGACGAAACTCACAGTCCTGGCAAACTTTAATCTGGTCTTTATTGATGTGCCAGTATTTGGTAAACTCTTTTTTGGCCACCACTTCAGCCAGTTTTACCTCTTGAACATGACCATGGTGCTGGCTCATAGAGGGGCAGTTTTTAATATAGCCTTGCTGGTCAATACTGAGCTTTCTGTTCAGGCAGGTATTGTACTGCAACCCCTCGGTATAGGTTGGTACATTAATGCTAAAGGTATGCTGGTCAATAAAGCCACAGGCCTGGCATGAGTCAATCACCTGCTCTGTCAGTACCAGCCTCCCCCCTTCGCCAACCTCTTTTGTTGTTGGGGCCGAGTGTACGGTTACCCGCACCAACAGGTCGTTAGTATTATACAGCTCTGCCCAATGCTGCTCTTGCAAGTCAGGGTGGTAAGCGGCAATCAGTTCAACCGAGCGAAACCGGTACCCCTTTAGCTGGTCTAACACTTGTTGCAGTGCTTCCAGGCTAAGGCTTTGGTAACTTCTTAGCTGAATAAACTTGCACCCCAGTTCATCTAACTGGCTAAATATGGCTTTGTAATCATGCCTGCTGTCATGACCAATGTCAATAATGGCATTAGATATGGCCCATGGCAAGTCAAACTGCTGCGGCAGGGGCTCAAACTTTTGCCGCTGCCTGGTATAAAAGGCATACTCCTGGTCAATGAGGTATTGAAAGTATTCATCAAGCACAGGTTTGCTTTCAGGGCCGTAGGCAGCCCTGATTTCTTCCACAGAGTACTGCCGGGCTTCGTCAATAATGTCATACAAGTCATTGGGTATCATAGCCAGCTCGCCTCGGGCCAGGTCGCAAATGGTGCTGCGCTGGTGGCCTTTT
The DNA here is from genome assembly GCA_964643525.1 of uncultured Roseivirgaceae bacterium. Lineage (GTDB taxonomy): Bacteria > Bacteroidota > Bacteroidia > Cytophagales > Cyclobacteriaceae > CAZXTW01. The sequence goes on along the minus strand of CAZXTW010000834.1, from coordinate 2,088 downwards.
ACTGCCACACAAGCGGTATGAAGTTGCAGGTAGGTTTTACTCATGGCGAATAACAGGTCGAACGGTTTTGCTTATGGGCTTCCAGTGCTCTTGTATTTTGTAGGCTTCGGTCTGGTAGTAGGCATTGGGTACTGCGGCAGTTTTTTTATCTACCAACACACGTTGCTGTTTGGGACTTGGCAATTCAGACAGGTGGTGAAAGGTGGCCGGCAACCGCATGGCTACTGTACCACGCAGTTGTTTAGGTGGCTGGTTGTTGTTGCTCATGGTCTTTCTTAATGAGGAATTCAGCAATTTTTTTCTCTAACTGGTAATTGCAGTTTTCTGATAAGGCCGCAAACTGACCCACAGGGTTTACTTCTAAAAAAGTAAGCTGCCCTGTTTTAGATAAGATGAAATCAATTGACCCTGTATTGAGGTTAAGTGCCTGCATTAAGGCATGTATTTTTTGTTCTACCTCCTGGCCCAGTATGGGTATGCTGCGTCTGTTGGGGCGCTCTTCAACATACTTACGGAAGTCAGTAGCCGTTTGCTTGCTGGCCTGCGAAAAGATGGCCATGGGGTAAATAGCTCCCTCTAGGTAAAAAACCCGGTATTCAAGCACTTTGTCTATTCTGTGCTGGCATAACGACGGAAAAAAGGTATCGGGCATGGCAGCCAGGCTGGCTTCATTCACCTCTTCAGTATAAATGGTTAACATACCCGTACTTTGTCCATCAGCAGCCTGAAACAATTCAGTATCGGCAATAGGCTTGGTAATGGCCCTGCCATATTGCTTCACAAACTCATGCAGGGTGGCCTTGTTATTAGTAATTATAGTTGGGGGCACAGAAAAACCCACCTGCTGGGCTACCTGCAAAGCAGTAAGCTTGTTAATATCTACCGTACGGTAATCAGTTAACCAATAAGCCTGCTGATATAATGAAAAGATAAAAGAAGAAAGCTTACCAAACTCTCTGGCCAAATGTTTTTGTAGCCTTTCGCCTGTCGCTGCATCCAGGTGGTTATTATAATTTACCAGGCTGCCTTTATTCCACCGCCTGAACCAAACGGTGCTAACCTGGCCGGGCTGCGGCAGTCCATTTACCAGCGTGCCCTGGCTACCCCCCAATTGCAGGTGCCAGGGCTCTGTTTCTAACAGCCTGGCGCCGTTAATGCGGGTGTAATGCCCACCCAGTGCATCTAACCAGTCCATAACAGCCTCTGTTGAGTGGTCGAACTGGGCCTGGCTCATGATCAAAATCATACACTGTTCATAAAGTTTGTTGTAGCATAAAAGAAGGAGCCAAGCTACTGCAAGGCTCCTTCAATAAGGTAGTTAATGACTAATAGTAAATATCAATCACTTCAATTTCAACATCGGCTACACCCAAAACAATCACGACAGTGTATGAAAAGGTATCGCGACCACCTTTAATGTCGTTCTCCTGCGTTTGCTTTAGGGTTCCGAATTTTTCATTGTTTTTTAAGCTTTCTAATGACTTTTTAGCTTTCATAGTGGTTTGTAGTTAAGGTAATTAATTGCCTACTCTGTTTATGGTTTTCGGCTTCCCCAGATTAAGTGCTTTGTAGTTCTATTACGCAAGGCTATCAACTGCCTTACTCCAGTAAAGAGGGCTTAGTATTTGGGTTATAGGTTAAACCGCTTGCTGCCAGGTATTCATCAAACGGCGGCAGTCCCATAGCCTCCCGCCGTTGGTCTAGTTGCTCAAAATTGGCAATAGGCCATACCAGGTTTGAGCGGCTACCGTTAATAGATGGCTTGGGTTGTGTGCCATATAACTGAGGTTTGCCTTGAAACACCAACAGGCGGTCTTCAAGCATGGCCAGGTATTTTTTAGCTAAATCACCACGATTGGCTGCTTGCCGCACCTGTGGCAGGTATTGTTGCATCAGGTCAGGACTGCTATGCTGTATAATAAAAAAGGCTCCATCTACCGCTTTCTGACTTGTTTTAGCAACCGTAGGGAAACCATGTATATCAATAATGGTTTGCAGGGTTTGCTGGTGCTGCTGGTCGGCCTGCCGCATTTGGCCCAAAAGTGGCATCAGCACACTGGGGTCTGGCGGAGTCTCACCTTGGATAAG
>CAZXTW010000833.1:0-3269 GCA_964643525.1 uncultured Roseivirgaceae bacterium | reverse complement strand
AGCAATTTAACCACCACTTAACATACGTTTTGCGTATACACCATTTCACCACTCACAATCAACTAGTTATTAAACACAAAAAACACAGTATAACACAGCATGCTATTTATTGTGCCCATGCAATTTAAAAGCAGTATGTAGAAGTTTTAACCAGCACCTGTTATATTTGAGTATACCGTTAATTGAGTACAAAGCCCTAAGCCCACAGTGCCAGAAGTAAATAGCGATAGCAGCAGTATATCTGTTTTAATAGCCGACGACCACCCCATTTTCAGGTTTGGCCTGTCACAAATGATTAAGGCTTTTGATGAACCTTTTCATTTAGTTGCAGAGGCTGCTGATGGGCAAGAAGCTTGGGACTTGATTTTTGAACACCGGCCCACTGTAGCAGTACTTGATATTGGTATGCCCAAACTAAACGGGCTGGCGGTAGCAGCCAACATTAACAAACACCAGTTAAACACCAATATTGTTGTACTATCTTCTTTTCTCAATACTGAAAACATCTATCAATGCTTCAGGCAAAAAGTAATGGGGGTGTTACTTAAAGAAACAGCAGAGTTTGAGCTGCGCCAATGCCTTGAAAAGGTAGCCTTAGGTAAAAAATACATTTCTGAGGGCTGCAAAGATATGATTAAAGCCGGTGAAGTAAGTACGCCAGATGAAGACAACCAGGAGGCACGCACCCTGATTACCCAATTGACTGATAAAGAAAAAGAGGTGCTGCGCCTGATTGGCGAACTAAAGGCGAGCAAAGAAATTGCAAAAAAAACCAACAACAGCGTAAGAACCATAGACAACCACAGGTTCAGGATTTCCAAAAAGCTCAACCTTGATGGGCACGGGGCACTTGCTGTTTTCTCAGCCAAGTTTAACCATTTACTGTAGCACCACATGGTAAAACATTCATAATTCTGGCTAATTCACCACCCTTGTGAGTGATTTTACTCATTTACTTACAAACAGGCATTGGGTATTATTGCATAACCGATGTGCAACCTTAATCAATTCGGTTACCAACTATTAAACCCAGCCAGCGTTATGGAAAAGGCAAAACCCAATTACAATAGTGCCACAAAAAAAGACTTGTTGCATTATTGGTTTATCATTTTTGCCCTTGTGCTAATAGTCATAGGGCTTATTTTACCTCCCGATGCACAAGCACAAGTCACTGACTTACAACCTATTTTGCTACAGGCCTCAGGTGCTGAGCCTTATGAAATGGAAGATATACAAGTAACCGCCATTAGCCCTGAAGGGCATCTTGCCGGCACCTACCTAAGCCCCAGAGACATCAACAACAGGGTAGTTTTTGTGCTGTTGCAACAGCCTGACGGGCAATACAAAACCTTCTTTTTGGGCACCCACCCACAAGCTACTGTGGGGGGCTTTGTGAATGGCAAAGGCCTGCTGGTAAACGCTACTACTTACAACGGCAACAAACAGGTATGGCATTATGCCTGGCAAGACCATGGCTACCAGGCCAAACAGCAAAATTATGGTTATGCCAATGCTGCCATTGCCCACACCAGCAACAACCACCTGGCCATTAACGTTACCCATACCGGCGCACCTGAGCAAACCACTTTACCCCCTAACCCTTATGCCCAAGATATACCCAAACAGTATGTGCTGCCCCAACAATGCCGCAGGGCCTTACTGGGGCAAATGGGTAGTGCTAACCTGAAACCAGTGGCTTTTCCTATGGCCCTTCCGCTAAATGCTGATGCAGCCATTTACGGGGTGGCACCAAACGGCCACGCCTGCGGTGCTTCTAAGGGTTTTGCTGGCAAAGACTACCTTAAAAGCTACTACCCCTTTTATGCTACCCCTGATAGTGTTTACCTGGTACTTACCGGCATCAGGGGCAGGGCCCTTGCTGTAAATAGCCTAGGCATGGTAGCAGGGGTTTACCAACAGGCCAATACTGGTAAAGAGATTGGCTTTATTTGGCAATACCAAAACCGAAATAATGCCCATGACGGCTGGCAGGTAATCAGAAACAACAGGGCTGCCGTACCTGCGGCCTTGAATGAGCATGGCGTGGTTGTAGGTGCAGAAGGGAATAAAGCTTTTGTGTGGCACAACCAACAATACCAGTATATTGATGACCTGGTGGCTAAAGCAAAACCCCATATGGCCAACTGGCGGTTTATAAAACTAACCCGCATTAACGACCATGGCCTGGCAGTTGGCCTGGCTGTAGTGAATAAAAGCTCAAGGCCAGTGTTGCTTAACCTCAATAAATTAGGTATAATGCCTGTTGCAGCCCAAAAACCTGGGCCGTAACAAACCCTTACAGCAACATGGCCAAAAATGATTTAAGTGCCCCATTTTTCACTTTACTATTATTGTTTTATGGCTTTGCCCCTGCATTGGGGCAGCAAAAGATGCACTTTAATAATGACACGGCGCAGGCCGTGGTGCACTTGGTTTATGGTACTGAGTACTCTGAGGCAGAGAAGCTCAATAAGGTTGATTCAATCATAGCCTCCAGCCAGTCAATCTGCACAAAAGGGCTCTCCCTACTGGCTAAAGCACACAGCACGCGTGCTTTTACAAGCATTTCTAACACTGAAAAGATTCACATAGTACAAGAAGGCATTGCCCTGCTAAAAAGTTGTGCCCGTGCAGATGCTGTGCATGAAATTGCATTGGCCAAAGTAGAAATGGCTAAGTTTATTCTTTATGAAAACCTGCCAGACTCTGCCCTGACTATGCTACAGGCATTAAAACATGAAGCCATTGTGCGGAATGATACCCTGTTGCTGTTTAACTGCCTGTATGCCGTAGGCTACCTGTACAACTACGCTGCCAACCTGGGTATTAATGATAGTGTTGTGCATTACCTCTCTGAAGCATGCTTGCTGGCCAATACAGCAAAAATGTATCAGGAAGAAGCCATTGCCCTAAAAGCACTGGCCATTATGCATAATGGCCTTAATGATGAACCAAAGCAAATACAGTTGTACCAAAAGGCACTGGCGCTGGCAATTAAGCATGATATTGATTGGTTTATACCACAGCTGTATTATGAGTTAGGCACATTGTATGAAGACATTGATTTGTTTGACTCTGCCCTGCATTACCACAAACTGGCTTTAGCATTTGCCACAGCAACAGAAAATACAGAAGATGTGACTGTGGCCAACCACAGGATAGGTGATTTGTACATGTACCTTGATTTACCAGAGCAAGCCGCCCCTTACCTCAAAAAAGCCTATCAAAGCATGGTTAAGCAGCCCAATGAAAGGTATTACAGGTACCTG
>CAZXTW010000832.1:0-3274 GCA_964643525.1 uncultured Roseivirgaceae bacterium | reverse complement strand
TTGCAGCACCCAGCTCAAGCAGGGTGTCAAACTGCTCAGTAATTGCCTGCTGCGGGTCTACCAGTAAGGTGCTCACGCCCAGGTTCAGCTCAAAGTCATCAAACTGCAGTTGGTTGTTGCGCAGGTCGGCCTCGGTCAGGCTCAGAAAGTTGCCCATGAAGGGAATGTCAACCAGGTTGTTGTTGTCCAGGTTTAGTGTCTGTAATGAATGCATGCCACTAATCTGGTCAGTAAAGCTGCCTGTAAGGCCCTGGCCGCTCAGGTCAACAGCAGTTACCTGGTCATTTACAATGGTAATGCCCTGCCATGTGGTTATGGGGGTTGCATTCCAATCGTTAAAGCCTGTACCGCCCGTGTAGGCTGGCCCGCCGGTTTCATTCCAGAAGGCAATGAGCCTGGTAGAGTCGTTTTCAAGGCTTGATACGTCAACCACAAACAAGCCGCTAAACAGGGTAATGCCTGTGGTAACTGTACTGGTAACTTCAAGGTTGTAGGTGCCCTCGTCGGCAAAGCCAACACTATCAATCACATAATCTTTGGCCGTACCCAATGGGGCAGGCAGGGGGCTGCCATCTTTAAACCATTGGTACAGGTTGTTATCGCCGGTGGCTGGCACTTCCAGGGTAAGGGCCTGGCCTGCCTGCACCAGGGTATCTGCCCGTTGGGTAAGGCTATCTTGCGGGGCAAAGGTAAGGCCACTAATGCCTGCGTTCCTGTCAATATCATCAAACTGCAGCTGGTTGTTGCTCAGGTTGGCACTGGTCAGGTCAGCAAATGCCAGCACGGGTACATCAACCAGGTTGTTGTTTGAAAGGTCAAGGGTTTGCAGTGAGGTCAGGTCTCTGAACTGGTCAGAAATGCTGCCTGTCAGGCCCTGGCCGTTAAGGTCTACCGCTACCACACGCTGCCCGCTAATGGTAATGCCCAGCCAGTCAGCAATAGGCAGGTCGGGCCAGTTGTTGTAGCCCGGGCCGCCTGCCCAGTTGGCTCCATCGGTTTCATCCCACAGTTGCCGTAAGGCAGCCGAGTCTTTCTCAATGCTTGATACACTCACGGTAATGGTGGCACTGGTTAGTGTCAGGCCAGGCACAATGGTGTTGGTTACCTGTACAAGGTACTGGCCCTCGTCATCAAAGCCTGCATTGGTAAAGGTGTATTCTTCCTGTGTGCCCTCGGGTGCCGCTAATGCGGTGCCATCTTTAAACCACTGGTACTGGTTGCTGGCGCCTGTGGCAGGCATGGCCAGCGTGATATCAGCCCCGAAGTTAACCAGGGTGTCAAAATCAGTACCGAAGTTGGCCTGTGGGCTGTAGGTAAATGTGCTTACGCCCAGGTTCAGCTCAAGGTCGCCAAACTGTAGCCTGTTGCCTTCCAGGTTTAAGGTGGTTAAGCCACCTATAAGGTTTAGCGGCGGGAAGGAGGTAATGGCGTTGTTGGCCAGGTTAAGCGTTTGCAACTGTTGCAGGTTAACAAAGTTGGCCGGTACGGTATCTTGTATGTTGTTGTTGGCCAGGTTAATGGTCACGAGGCTATCAGCAAATACAAAATCATCTGGAATGGTGCCGTTCAGGCCAAAGCCACTTACGTCAATGGCTGTAACCCGGCCGTTTACTACGGTAACACCCGTCCAGCTTTCAAGGTTGGTCAGCGTCCAGTTGTTGGTTACCCAGCCAGGGCCACCCGTACTGTTGTAGAGTGATACCAGCGCCAGTGAGTCTTGATCAGTATCAGACAGCTGGGCAGTAAACTCATTAGATACAATTTTCAGGTCGGTCAGTAATGTATTGCCAATGAGGCATACATAGGTGCCGGTATCGGCCGATTGGAAGCTGGGAATAATGAACGAGCTGCTATTGGCCCCCGGTATGGTATCGCCATTTAACAACCACTGGTAGGTATTGAACTGGCCTGGCGTAATGATGTCAAACGTCAGGGCCTCACCCACAGTGGGCACCAGGTTTACGTCAGCATCAACAAAAGTCTGATCGGTACACGTAAAATCTGCAATGCCAAAATGGGGTTCAAGGTCACCAAAGTCAAAGAAGTTGCTATCAAGTGCCAGGGTGGTGAGGGTAGGTATCACTGACAGGTCTGGCAGCTGGCTCAGCTGGTTGTCATTCAAAAACAGTGATTCTAATACGATCAAATCCTGAAAGGTATCAGGCACTGTGTCAGTAATGTTGTTTTTAGCCAGGTCAAGCTTCACCAGGTTGTCAATATAGCCCACCTCTTTGGGCAACTGCCCTGTAAGGTTGTTGGCCGCCAGGCAAACGCTGTCAACCCGGCCAGAGTCATTGACTGATATACCATACCAGGCTTCAAGCGGCTGTGGTATTTCACCACCAAGCCAGTTGCTGTTGTTGTTCCAGTTGGCCCCATCGGTAGCCAGGTACAGCTGCTTGAGCGAGAGGGAATCAAGCTCACGCGAGGGCGGAAATGAGAAGAAGCTGATGGATTCATACACGCCCCATACGCCATTGGTGTTTTTGGCCCTGACAAATAATACGTGCTCGCCAGGCTCAGTAATTGAGCTGGTGGCCAGCGCCAGGGTGTTGTTGATGTACTCTGCAGTAGCCGGAAATGGTATTTCAATGCCCAGGCCAAGGCCGGGGTCTACATCAAAGAAGTATTCAATGGCTTCAATGTTGGCAAACTGCGCGCCGTTTTCATCAACGTATACCAGGCGAGATTCAGTAAGGCCCCAACGGCCGCCAGCACCGCGCGCGCGGATGAAGAGGTTGTGGAAGCCACGCGCCAGGCCTGATGTTTGGAGGCCGGCACTGAAGTCAACACTGTTGGCTGCCGCAGCTGCGGGCAGCTGTGTGGCCAGGCCCACGCCAGGGTCAGTATCAAAGAAGTATTCAATGGCATCTACTTCTACAATTTCACCGCCGGTGGTTAAATCAACAAATACCAGGCGTGATTCATACATGCCGTATTGGCCGTTGCTGTTTCTGGCCCTGAGGTGCAGGGTATGGAAGCCCTGGCTGAGGCCTGTAGTAGGAATGTCAGCAGTAAACTGCACACTGCTACCGGCTGTGAGGGTTATTTGGGCAGCGTTGCCCACGCCGGGGTCAGTATCAAAGAAGTATTCAACGGTATCAACCGGGCTGCCAGCACCCGTATTGTCAACATAAAACAGCCTGGTTTCGTACATGCCGTAGCCACCGCCAGCGCCTTTGGCCCTGACACCTACGGTATGAAAGCCTTCGCTGAGGCCTGAGGGAGCGGAAGGGCCTCGAGTAGGGACGGAGTGTAGAGTTGGGGCGGCGGC
>CAZXTW010000831.1:0-3275 GCA_964643525.1 uncultured Roseivirgaceae bacterium | reverse complement strand
GTTTTAAAAAAGTCATGATCTACCGTGACAATGCGCATGCCCCCACCAACATTTTCAGTTTCATCAGGGTTGCCACCTACTTCAAAGCCTAAAAAGCTGCCCAAACGGCGCGTGAGCCGTTTATTGCTTGCCGTTACACTCAACACCTTGGGGTCATTCAAAAGTTCGGCCTTAAAATCGTTAAACTGCGGGGTTAATTTGGCGCTTATAGGCACAATAACCTTCTGGTTGGTGTCAAAACCAAGCCGTTTGTTGCGCAAAAAGCTTAACTGGTTGTATACAATAAAAGTGCCGGCAATTAATGCTACTGATATAGTAAACTGAAGCACTACCAGCACCTTACGCAAGGCTGTAGTTTGCTTATTGCTCTTGGCACTGTAACTTTTCAGCACCTTGGCCGGTTGAAACTTAGAGAGAAAAAACGCAGGGTAGCTGCCAGAAAACACCCCCACCAGCATGGCTATAACAAAAAACAGGCTGAGCAATAACGGTTGCCTGCCCAGGTCAAAAACCAGGTCTTTACCGGTTAGCTCGTTAAACAGGGGCATCAAAAGCATAGCCAACAACAGCGACAACACCAGGGCAATAAACGAAGTCACAACCGCCTCGCCCAAAAACTGGGCCACCAGTTGGTTTTTATAAGCACCAGATACCTTCCTGATGCCTACCTCTTTTGCACGGTCGGTACTGCGGGCGGTGGCCAGGTTCATATAATTAATGCTGGCAATCAACAAAATAAAAATAGCTATGGCTGTAAATACATATACATACGTAATGCTGCCGTTGGGTTCCATTTCAACCCGCAAGTCAGAGTGCAGGTGTATACTGGTAATGGGTTGCAGCCACATGCTAAAAAACTCAGCATAATCTTCACCTATATGTGAGGTAATGAACTTTTTAAAATGCCCTTCTACCTGTGCCGGGTCGGCACCGGGTTGTAACTTAATATAGGTATACTGGGTGCCCTCACCCCAGTTTTGGGTAATAATGTCACTGTACTCAGCATCGCCAGTAGCCATAGAAATAAACATATTGGCATGAAAATGTGAGTTAACCGGCAGGGCTTCAAACACCCCGGTTACCTCTGCATTATACTGGTCGTCAAACCTAAGTACCTTGCCAATGGGGTTTTGCCCTCCAAAATACTTTTTAGCCATGGCTTCAGTAATCACAACCGTGTAGGGGGCTTCCAGTGCTGTTTTGGGGTTACCTTGAATCAGGTTAATCTTAAAAAAATCAAACAGGCCGGGGTCAGCATAATACAACTTGCGTTCAAAAAAATTCTCGCCCTCATTATAATTCACTATAGCATTGTGGCGGCCCAGGCGCTGTATGGCTTCAATTTCAGTGTATTGCTCCTGTTCCAGCTCAGGGCCCAGCCGGTAGGGGCCAATGGCCTGCCTGATTTCATTATCGCCACCTGCCCATTCAAACGCAAAGCGGTAGGTGCGGTCAGCATCTGGGTGAAAGCGGTCATAGCTTAACTCATCTGCCACAAAAGTTATAATAAGAAAACAACAGGTAAGCCCAATAGAAAGGCCCAGAATATTAATAAAAGCATACACGCGCCTGCGGTTTAGGTTGCGCAGGGCTACGGTCAGATAGTGTCTAATCATAAAATAGAGGTGCTAAGTGCTTACTATCAATCAGGCCACGGCTCACTTCAAGGCGTTAAACACCCGCTTTGAGGTACAGCAAAATGGCGGTATTTCCTTGGTTTACTAACAGCGTGCAATGCCTCAACATGCGGGCAATATGCCCATCAGGGGCCTGGTAGGGGGTAAGGTGCCAGTCAAACAACAAATCGCCTGTAGCAGAATAAACCTGAATATATTCGGGTGTCAATAAGGGCGCTGGTGCTTCTGCAGCAATAATATAATCGGCAAGTAACAGGTTGGCTTCTTCTTGGCTAAAGCTACTATTGCCCGTAACGGGTGCCCGGTGCTTCCCTGTATGGGTGTTAAATGATGCCAGCAGCAACAATAACAACAGTGGAAGCACCAGACCCGCTACATAAAGGGCACGCTGCTTAAATTGTATCCACAGCATTGGCTAATAAAATAATAGTTCGATTTTTTGAGTTTTGACCTATGCCTCTTTTATGCCAATAGTAATGCCAAAAAGTAAAAAGGGCTCTGAATCGTTATCAGGGGCCTTTTTGAAAAATACCAGCCCGCCTTAGTGTACGGCTGCGTACAACTTACGCGCGGTTTTGTACACTCAGCACATGGGCACTACCCAGGGGTGGGCCAATTCACCAACAAACAATATGGTTTTAACCCTGGGCACTATAAATTAGCTGTTAATTAAATCCTACCACCATGAACAACCAAATACTGCGCTGCCTGGCCCCTGTACTTTTACTGCTCTTGGCAGCCTGTAACGGGCAGCCCGCCAAAAAAGCCACTAGCCAGCCCGAAGCTGCCGCAGCCTCAGTGCCGCAACAGGGCACCTTTGTACATGATTCTGTTCAAATTGCCTACACTATGGCCGGCACGGCAGATACTACCCTGTTATTTGTACATGGCTGGTGCATTAACAAAAGCTTTTGGCAGGCACAGGTAGCAGCTTTTAGCCAGCAATACAAAGTAGTAGCCCTTGACTTGCCCGGCCATGGCCAGTCTGGCAGTAACCGCACCAACTTTACCATGCAGGCCTATGGGCAAGACGTAGTGGCCCTGATCAACCACCTGCAACTCACCAATGTAGTGCTGGTGGGCCATTCAATGGGGGGTGATATAATTCTTGAGGCTGCACTAAGCAAGCCCGAAGCCATTGCAGGCTTTGTAGGTGTTGACAACTTTAAAGATGTGAAGCCCGCTTACACCCCGCAAGAAGAGCAGGGCATTGCCCAGCTCATTAGTATGCTCAAACAAAACTACCAGCAGGTGGCTGTTGGCTTTAGCAGCAACTTTTTATTCCAGCCCAGCACTGACAGCCTGGTGCGGCAAAACGTTACCCAGGCCATAGCCAATGCCAACCCTGAGGTATCAATTGCTGCATTAGAAGCTGTGCTGGCATATGCCGCTCAGGAGCCAGCCAAGCTACAGCAGCTTAAACACAAGCTGTACCTCATTAATTCAGATGCTATTCCTAACAATGAAGCCGCCCTTGAGCAATACTGCGCCGCCGGGCATGGGTTATTAAATATCGGGCCCACCGGGCACTACCCCATGAACGAGCGCCCCGCGCAATTCAACAAACTGCTAAAAAATGCCCTGGCTGGTATTGCCAGCCAGAAGTAATAAGCGGGCTGCCTAATTCTTAACCAAAAC
>CAZXTW010000830.1:0-3276 GCA_964643525.1 uncultured Roseivirgaceae bacterium | reverse complement strand
CCAGCAATGGAACAAGGCCCCCGGCAATTTGTTAAACAAGCCAATTACCCTGGCGGTAAACCCTGCGCAGGGCGGTAAGCTGCAGGTGGCACTTGATACTAAAATACCCCCTATTGAGCCGCCGGCAGATAGTAAGTACATTAAGCATATCAAGATTAAAAGCGAGAAACTGTCAAAATTCTGGCGGCGTGACATGTACCTGGGTGCCCATGTGTTGCTGCCTGAAGGGTATGATGAGCACCCCGAAGCCCAGTACCCCCTGGTGATTATGCATGGCCACTTTCCGTATGATTTTGGTGGGTGGCGTACTGAGCCGGCTGATACGACGCAAGAGCCCGACTACAGCACCCGGTTTAATATTAAGGGCTATAATATTATGCAAGAACAGCTGGCTTATGATTTTTACAAAACATGGACGGGCCCAGACTTCCCCAGGGTGCTGCTGGTTAAAATACAGCATGCCAACCCTTTTTATGATGATTCATATGCAGTAAACTCGGCCAACCTGGGCCCTTATGGTGATGCCATTACCTATGAGCTGGTACCACATATTGAACAGCAGTTTAGGGGTATTGGCAAAGGGTGGAGCCGCTTTGTTTATGGCGGCAGCACTGGCGGCTGGGAGGCCCTGGCCGTACAGGTGATGTACCCTGATGAGTACAACGGCTGCTATGCCGCCTGCCCCGACCCGATTGACTTCAGGGCTTATACAGTAGTAGATATTTATAAAGATAAAAATGCGTATTACCAGGAAGGTACCTTTCAAAAGGTGGCCCGCCCCGGCCGCCGTGATTACCTGGGCCATGTAAATTCAACGCTGAAGCAAATGAATATGCGTGAACTGGCCCTGGGTACCAAAAGCCGATCTGGCCAGCAGTGGGACATTTGGGAGGCTGTATACAGCCCTGTAGGCAATGACGGTTACCCCAAACGCATCTGGAATAAGCTAACTGGTGAGATTGACGCTGAAGTGGCCGAGTACTGGAAGCAAAACTATGACCTGCGCTATATTATGGAACGCGACTGGGCCACCCTGGGCCCTAAGCTGGCTGGTAAGGTAAATATTTACTGTGGTGATATGGATAATTACTACCTGAACAATGCCGTGTATTTAACAGAAGATTTTCTGGAGCAAACTACCAACCCATATTATGGGGGCGAGGTAGACTATGGCAATAAGGCCGAGCACTGCTGGAATGGCGACCATGATAACCCCAACCACATTTCGAGGTTGCGCTACCACCAAATGTTTATACCCAGAATTGAGGCCCGCATTATGGAAAGTGCCCCTGTTGGGGCAGACCTTGAAAGCTGGCGGTACTAATGCCTGGTTAGGCTCTGGCGGTTAAACTCAAAGCGCCCCTACCGGTAGCACAGTGGCTATGGTAGGGGCGCTTTTTACAGGTACCATGCCTGCTAACAGTGGTTAACCAATGCGCTCAATAGCAATGACAGTTTCGCACAAAGGGGCTTCCGTTTCGCAGGGTGGGCAAGCCGTACAGTTTGAGCCACCACCGGCAATATTGGCCAGCCCGGCAGGGCCTGAAGAATCTTTCAGTTCAGTCACAAAACTCTCTACTTTTAGCTGGCTTAAGCTTAACTTATTATGCATAGTGTATAGTATTAAGGTTTTAAATAATGGTTACAACCAACCAATATACTCAAAAACCTTTTACCAAAAGCAGGTTGTAGTAACCAAAGCCCATATACATGAGCTGGCATTAAGTAATACTTATCAGGTAGTAGTTTTTCTTGCCCCGTTGCACCAGCAGGTATTTGTTTTGCAGTAAATCAAACGCAACTGGCAGGTTAGGGTCATTAATTTTTTGTTTGTTAATGCTTACGCCGCCGCCCTGTATCATGCGTTTGGCTTCGCCTTTAGATTTAAATATTTGCCCCTGGCTGGCTTCAGAAAGTAACTCTACCACCCCGTTTAGTGCCTCAAACTGAGCCTTGGTAATGGCAATTTGAGGTACGCCTTCAAATACTGAAAGCAGGGTGCGCTCATCAATATGCTTAATCTCTTCAGTAGCCGCCTTGCCAAACAATATTTTTGATGCGGCTACGGCATTATTGTACTCAGCTTCAGAATGCACCCGTATGGTTACATCTTTGGCCAGGGCCTTTTGCATGGCTCTTTGGCCAGGATCCTGGGCGTGTTCAGCCTCTAAGGCTTCAATCTCTTCTTTGCTGTACAGGGTAAATACTCGCAACAGGCGGGGGCACTGCTCGTCGTCCTGGTTTAACCAAAACTGATAAAACTTATACGGGCTGGTCAGGTCGGGGTCAAGCCATACGTTGCCCCCTTCACTTTTACCAAACTTGCTGCCATCGGCTTTGGTTACCAGGGGGGTGGTCAGGGCAAATGCTTCACCACTGGCCTTGCGCCTAATTAGTTCAGTACCGGTGGTAATATTGCCCCACTGGTCAGAGCCGCCCATTTGCAGGCGCACCCCTTTGTTGGCAAACAACCAGTAAAAGTCATAGCCCTGAAGTAATTGGTAGCTAAACTCAGTAAATGAAAGGCCTGTTTCCAGGCGGTTTTTTACTGAGTCTTTGGCTGTCATATAATTAATAGTCAGGTGCTTGCCCACATCACGCAAGAAGGTCAAAAAGCCAAATTCCTTAAACCAGTCATAGTTATTAACCATCACGGCGGCGTTGGGCGCTTCACCAAAGTCAAGAAAGCGCTCAAGCTGGGCCTTAATGCCAGCCTGGTTGTGGCGCAGTACGGTTTCATCAAGCAGGTTACGTTCTGCTGATTTGCCAGAGGGGTCGCCCACCATGCCAGTGGCCCCACCCACCAGGGCATAGGGCTTGTGGCCTGCGCGTTGCAGGTGCACCAGCAACATAATGGTGGCCAGGTTGCCAATATGCAGGGAGGCGGCGGTAGGGTCAAAACCAATATAGGCCGAAGTCATTTCTTTTTGTAACTGCTCATCGGTGCCGGGCATCATGTCGTGCAGCATGCCCCGCCAGCGCAGCTCAGCGATAAAATCTTGCATTGAAAATAAGCGGTTTTAAAATCAGGGGCAAAGATAGCCACCCTGTTGTTGTAGTCAAGTGCGCTGCCCATATGGTAGCAAGGCCATGGCCTGGCCAGATGCACTTTTTGTGAGTACATGGCCTGTAACCATGTTACGAATAAAGCCAAACCCATTGTATTGTACCATAAAACCATTTATTTTGAGTGGTAATTAAAGCATATATGCCGCCAGTAGAAATTAAAAATATTCAATTTGACACCCGCCAGGAGGCTGAAGTACTTTTTCCGAG
>CAZXTW010000829.1:0-3277 GCA_964643525.1 uncultured Roseivirgaceae bacterium | reverse complement strand
CTGGTGGTTCACGCTAATGCAGGTATGCCCCGGAAACCCATACAGCTTGCTGGGCGCTGGCTCAGCCCCATAAGCCTTTAACAGGCTGTACCCATACTCATCAAGCGTTTTGGTAGTCATGCCCGGCTCAGCATACTGCCGCATACAATTCAGGCACTCGCCTACTACGGCCCCAACGGCACGCATCCCTTCAAGGTCATGGCTTGTTTTAATTGACATAGCACTTCTTTAATGTTGTACAATTGGTAAGGTACACTATAATTTAATAATAAAGGTGGTGGCCTGGTGCGGCTCTGATGTAACAAAAATACCGCCCCCGTGTTGCTGAATAATCTGGCGCGAAAGGCTCAACCCAATGCCCGTCCCTTCTTTTTTAGTGGTATAAAAAGGTATAAAAATCCGCTCTCTGTCATTGGGGGCAATACCGGGCCCGTTATCAGTAACTGTAATAGTTAACCGGCCGTGCTCAACACCGCCATGCAGCCCTATTAAAGGGGCAGGCTGCGTGCTGGCAGCCTCTGCTGCGTTTTTTAGCAGGTTAATCAGCACCTGTTCCAGCAACTCGCCATCGCCCTGAAAAGTCAGCAGGGCATGCTCGGCAGGCACCTCATAATCAATCCGTATACCTTGTGCCTCCAGCTGCGGAGCTATGAGCTGGTACACCTTATCCAACAAAGGCTTTAAAGTTAACGACGCAAACTTTGGCTTGGGTATATCATTATAACTGCGGTAGGCATCAACAAAACGAATCAGGGCGCGGGTGCGGTTTTCAATAGTAAGCAGCCCCTCGTGCAAATCTTCATAATTGTCATTGCCCAGCAGCTCGGGGTGCTGCTCCCGCTCTTCTTCCACAATATCTTTCAGGGCACTCACCAGGGTTGATATAGGCGCTACTGAATTCATAATCTCGTGGCGCAGCACACGCGTCAGGTTCTGCCAGGCATCTACCTCGCGGTTTTGCAGTTCGGCAATAATATTCTGTAACGACACCAGCTGGTAATTATGGCCGCGCAGCTTCAGGCGGGTCATCTGCACGGCCAGCACCACCCCCTGCCGCAGGGGCACCATTGTTTTATGGCCAGGCTCCAGGGTGCCCAGTGCCTCGTGCAGGGCTGCGTGCTTTCTGTGTAAATCACTTACCCGCAGCAGGTCGCGCAGCTGCAACAAGTCGCGGGCGGCCTGGTTCAGCAGGGTTACCTTACCGGCATTGTCATACGCCAGCAGGCCCACCCCTACATGCTGCACCACCACATCAAGGTATTGCAGGCTCTCTTCATTCTCGGCCCGTGTCTGGCGGTACACCTCCAGCACCCGCTCAAAAGCAGCATTTAATGCCATAAAACTGTTGCCCAGCTTCTTATCTTTTTGAAAGCCCAGTACAAAATCAGCATTTTTAATGGCATCTAAAAAGCGGGTAAGCTTGCGGTTGGTTACATTCACATACTGGTACAAGCTTGCTGTCAACACCACCACCATAATAGCCGTAATGGCTGTGGTGACGTACTTGCTGTCAAAAAAAACAAGGTACACCAACGTAAAAATGGCCAGCACCAGCAGCCCCACACGCCACACCAGCCCTATGCCAAAACGGTTAAAGGCCATAGCGTTCTAACCTACGGTATAATGATGAGCGGGTAAGGCCTAGCTCCTGGGCGGCATGGGTTACATTGCCGTTGTGCTTCTTCAGCACCTTCTGTATCAGCAGCTTCTCTACCTTTTCCATATTAAACTCTTCCAGCACCAGGGCATCTTCTGGCACATTGTCGTGCGTGCGGGTGCTCAGCAGCAGGTCTTCAGGCTGCAGCACCTTCTGGTTGCTCATAATCACGGCCCGCTCCATGGCATGTTGTAGCTCACGTACGTTGCCCGGCCAGGGGTACTTTTCCATGCGCTTCACTGCGGCGGGGCTAATGCTGTGCGTCTCTTTATTGTACTTACGGGCATAATGCTGCAAAAAATGGCTGGCCAGCAGGCTAATATCTTCGCGCCGCTCGCGCAGGGGCGGCAGCGTGAGCTCTATCGTATTAATGCGGTACAGCAGGTCTTGCCTGAACTGCTTCTCGGCAATCATATCGGGCAGGGGCATATTGGTGGCCGATATCAGCCGAATATCTACCGGAACGGCCTTGGCCGAGCCTACCCGGCTAATCACACGGCTTTGCAGGGCCGTAAGCAGCTTGGCCTGCAGGGGCATAGACAGGTTGCCTATTTCATCTAAAAACAGCGTACCGCCACTGGCCAGCTCAAAGCGGCCCGCCCGGCTGTCGCGCGCATCAGTAAAAGCCCCCTTTACATGGCCAAACAGCTCACTTTCAAACAGGGTTTCGCTTACTGCGCCCAGGTCTACACTAATAAACGCCTGTTTGGCACGGCGGCTTTTGCGGTGTATGGCACGGGCCACCAGCTCTTTGCCCGTACCGTTCTCGCCCAGTATCAGCACATTGGCATCGGTGCCGGCCACCTGCTCAATAGTATTAAACACCTGCTTCATGGCCGGGCTCTGCCCAATAATGTCCTGGTATCGGTTGTCAATTGCTTCGGCCATCACCTGCTGTTGTTCTTTGAGGCGGGCCACCTCGCTCAGGCTCTGGCGCAACCGCCTGGCCGAAAACAGCGTGGCCAGCAGCTTGTCATTGTCCCATGGCTTCACCACAAAATCGGTGGCACCCTCCTTAATGGCCTTCACCGCCAGCTGCACATCTCCATAGGCTGTAATCAAAATCACCACTGCGCCGGGGTCAATCGCCAAAATACGGTCCAGCCAATAAAAGCCCTCTTCGCCGCTGCTCTTATCGCGCGTAAAATTCATATCAAGCAGTATCACATCATACTGCTCATTGGTTACCAAATCGGGCAGGTGGTCAGGGCTGGCGCTGGTATCAACATGCAAAAAGTGGCGCTTCAAAAAAATACGCGCCGCCCGCAGCAGGTCTTCATTGTCATCAACAATAAGCAGTTTACCGGTTTTCTTCTCCGCACTCATGGCGTACAAGATAGTCCTTTAATTGAGAATGGAAAATTGAGAATGAATAATGCCTTCAAGGAATGATGAGCCAGTTAAATAATTATGAGTTATGAATTATGAGGGATGAAATGAATGATGAGTGATGAAATGAATGACAGGCTAGAGGTAAATGCCTTCAAGGAATTGCGGTTTTGTAGAGCCGTCGATTTATCGCGGCTCATGGTGCTGGCTGAACCGAATAATAGCTTAACTCCTTGTGCTAATTATTCGCATAGGTTTTCTACTTTCATCCAGTAGAAACATCCCCCTACC
>CAZXTW010000828.1:0-3280 GCA_964643525.1 uncultured Roseivirgaceae bacterium | reverse complement strand
TTTACATAATTGGTTTGGAGCTGAGTCAAGTTTGGGTGTGATATATAAGCCAGGACTTGTCCTTTTTTTACTTTGTCCCCTTCGATTACCTTGATCGATGTAACATTGGCACCTAAAATAGCCGTCACAGTTGCTTCGTGTTGTGGAGGGACTTCCAATCGGCCGTTGGCTTCCACCACACCGGATAATATCCTCGTAGGCAAGGTGTCAATCTTAATACCCAAACTTTCGAACTTGAGACGAGAAAGGTGAACTTCTCCCAATCCTTCTTCCTCATGCCCCTCTTCATTATGTTTATGAGAAGCTTCTTGTGAGTTAGTCGAATTGCTTCCACAGCTGGCCAATACTGATGTTGTCAGTATCAGTCCCAGTATATATATGATTTGTTTTTTCATTGTCTTTATGATTTTAGGATCAGTGATCCATGTATTCTAATTCGATGATTTAAGAAAATACTCCAGTTGATAACGGCTATTTAGATAATTGCCAAATGCATTCCATGCATTGATCTCGGTACGAATGGCATCTCTGATATTTTGAAGAAATGCCACATAATCGATAGCCCCTTCGCGAAAAGCTGTGATGGAACCTTCTTGCTGCTCCTCGGCCAACGGGATGGCAGTACTCTGATAGTACTTCCAGGCGTTCCGCCATTTCAAGTACTGCTCTTTTGCACTTTCATAAGCTGCGTTGAGTTCCACTTGCGTTTGATGCAAATTTTGATCGGCCATCTGTCGCTGGAGCTTGGCTGATTGTGTTCGTCCCAGGTCAGGACCAAAAAAGAGCGGGATACGCAAACCCACCTGGTACTGATAATAGCCAGATTGACCGTTTATTTGCTGACGTCCATATTGTCCTTGTAATTGAGGAAAAAACTGTGACCGCCTTTCTCTAATGGTAGCATCTGCCACATTCACTTGCTGTTTTGACACATTCAGTAAAGGATGGTCTGTTAGTGACTGTTCAATATTCTGAATAGGATCGGCTAATTGCTCGGAAGAAACATTGGGAACGGTGAACAAGGTATCATTTACAAACCAACGATTGAGTCTTTGTAAAGCAGTCAAATAATCCCTGTATGCCTGATCTTTTTGTATCTGAACTTGATTGGCCTGATTGGATGTAGCCAAATATTCTAACTTGGAAGTCTCTTCGGTTTGGAATCGAACTTTAGCCGCTCTCTCCATATCCCTAAAGACAGAATCCAACTGATCATAAATGACAAAAGTCTTTTGTGCCACATAGACCTGACCCCATGCCTTGCTGACCTCACGCTCCAACTCTATCACTGAAAGATCCAAGGCCGTTTCGGCAAGCGTCACTCGCTCTTTTTGAAGTTTCAGTTTTGGGGCTATGCCAAAAACATCAATCTGTTGCTGTTGGATACCAATTTGGGTATAGACGCCATCTGATCCATTGCCCACCTCCTCTTTTCCAGTAAAAACTTGTGTATTACCAAAGTCCCAGGCTGTTTTCTTCAGCACTTCCTGATTCTGAATTTCCAAGTGGGCAGTTTGAATTTGAGGGTAGTTTTCAACTGCTCTCTTCTTTGCATCATCCAATGTGATAGTAGGCAAGCCGTCTCCGGGCATTTGAGCCACCCCTGATATGGGTAAAAAACCAATAAAAAATACTAATAGCGTGATCATAAAAGTGCTGTTTACCCTTGATACTTTCTTTTGGATTTTTCCTTCCACAAAAGTGTAAAGCACTGGCAACACCACTAAAGTCAAAAGTGTGGCTGTCAGCATCCCTCCAATTACTACAGTGGCCAATGGTCGCTGAACTTCTGCACCCGCGGAGGATGAGAAAGCCATTGGAAGAAAACCGAATATGTCTGTTGTTGCAGTAAGCATAATAGGCCTTATTCGTTCTTTTGTTCCCGTTAGAATTCTATCTCTAATACTGGTCACACCCTCTACTTTCAAGGAGTTGAATCGATTGATTAGGACTAGACCATTCAATACTGCTACCCCAAACAGCACAATGAACCCTACACCTGCCGAAATACTAAAAGGCATGTCCCTTACCCACATGGCAAATACACCACCAATAGCTGCGAGAGGGATAGCCATATAAATCATAATGGATTGCGTAAATGAACCCAAGGCGAAATAGAGCAAAACGAAAATTAGGAATAGTGCTATTGGCACAACAATGATCAGGCGACTTTTAGCTCGTTCCAAATTCTCAAACTCTCCTCCGTAGGTGATATAGTAGCCAGCAGGCAAATCAAGTTCTGCATCCAATTTTTGTTGAATATCCTTCACAACCGACTCAACATCTCGTCCACGCGTGTTTACCCCTACATAGGTTCTTCTATAAGTATTGTCCCTAGAGATTTGCATTGGCCCAGGTAAATAACTGATATCCGCTACTTCCTTGATTGGTACTTGCGTTCCGTCCGGTAGATCAACGTATAGCATTCGTAAATCGTCGATGCTCTGTCGATGTGCCTCGTCAAACCGTACTACAAGATCGAATCTTTTCTCACCTTCAAATACCACCCCAGCTACACCACCCGCAAAAGCTGAGCTCACATAGTCGTTGAGCTTTTGAATGTCCAATCCGTATTGAGCAATCTTACTTCGGTTGTACTTCACCGTCATTTGAGGCAAACCTGATGTACGCTCCGCATTGACATCCCCAGCACCCGGTACTGTTGAAATGATCTCTGCCATCTCTTGCACTTTTGTCGCCAATATATCCAAATCCTCACCGTATAGTTTGACGGCAATGTCTTCACGAACGCCCTCTAGTAGTTCATTGAACCGCAATTCCACAGGTTGGGTAAAAACAAGATTAACACCCACAAGTTGTTCATCGAGTTTGTCCTTTATCTTATCAATTAGCTCATCTTTACTATTTGCCGACTCCCATTTGTCTTTGTCCTTTTCTAGGATGAGGTACATATCTGCTATATCCATGGGCATAGGATCTGTAGGAATATCTGCCACCCCGATTCTCGCTGTGACCGTTTTGATTTCAGGAAAATTTTCGAGTAGGAGTTTTTCAATTTTCATAGAGAGTTCATTAGACTCAGTCAGGGAACTTCCCGGTCGTATCAATGCCTGCATCGCAAGGTCTCCTTCGTCTAATTGCGGTACAAATTCCCCACCCATACGAGAGAATGTAAATCCGGCAACTCCCAGCAACACAATTGCCAAGATGATCACTATTGCCTTAAAACGAAGGGCACTTTTTAGCATTGGCAGATAAGCTTTATGAATACCTCCAATGATTTTGTCACTCACCTTGTCCAACCAGCGTTCAAAGCGTC
>CAZXTW010000827.1:0-3282 GCA_964643525.1 uncultured Roseivirgaceae bacterium | reverse complement strand
GCACCGTTCACTGTTTTGGAAAAAGTAAGTACTAGTGTTGCTACCATTAGTAAGGTGAGTTTGAGAAACTGTGCAGCCTGACCAGCAGAAACCCAACAGCGTAGCCTGAAGGTGGGTGAGTGAAGCCATAAAAAACGGCTTGCAGGGTGCCTACAAGCCGTTTGATAATTCTGTTGTTGCCTGTGGGTTAATACAGGGCAGCAAGTGCGGTTTTGTCGCCTGTAGTAAAGCGGCGGGTGCTGCCATCGGTGCAGGCCAGCATGTATGAGCCTGCCTCGGGGCCTACAGGCGTGCCAGGAATGTAGTTGGCACCTACGCCACCATCGCCTTCATTGTCTGGTGCACCACCACAGCTAAAGCTTCTGTCCATATAATCAGTATGGCGCAGGCCTATGCAATGCCCCATTTCATGGCCAAAAACGGTAGCAATGCCACCAATGCTAAAGCCATAGCTACTTTCAAGTATACCGCTCATTTTGATTTCAGGAAAGGGATCACCAGATGCTGTAGGGAAGCCGGCAGAGCCTAAAATACCCAGAAACTCTTCAAACGGACTGAGCCTGCTGAATACTATATCAGCATTGGCAGCACTGTTTACCCTTTGGAAGGAAATGAGCAAGTTCTCTCTGTTATAAGCTCTGATTACACCATTTAGTGCGCGAGACTCAGTGTTTGAGAAAGGTCTGTTGCCTGTGGTGGGCAAGAATACGGTAATGACACGCGGCAGGCCGGTTACCAGGTTGTTGGTAGCATAGTGCTCTTCAGTAATGCCGCGTGGGGCCAGGTCTGTTCTTTCCAGGTCGCCATAAGCCAGGAAGATGTCATTTTCTACAATGTACCCTCCATCAGTTTCATACACAGGATAATCATTGGTATTAAAACCCAATGCTTGAATTTTTAACAGGGCTTCGTTAGAAACCTGGTTTACAGTAACGGGTGTTTCTTCAGTGCCCTCGGTACATGCGGCCACAAAAAGGCCAATTGCGATGGCTATCGCAACAGTGATGCGTCTAAACATTGTTAATTGTTGTTCTGGTTATAGAAATATTATGCAGCAATATAACTTATTGTTTTGATTAAGTAGACAGGTGTACGTGCTTTTTAGTTTACATAAAAACTTTGGCTAGTAACTATTAATCAGGTAGTTAAACTAGCTAACTGTAAGTAGCTTTAGGTATATTAGGTAAGTGATGCCTAACAAAAAAAGACGCATATAATGCGCCTTTGATGTTTGGTAAAATGCAAGTATACGTCTCTGTTATATTATTTTGAGACGCAATGAATCGGCGTCTCTACCTTTTCTAACCTCTTCATTTTTCCAACTTCTAACTCTACTCCCTGACCAGGCGGAAGAGTAGCTCACGGACTTGCATGTGTGATTTGACGTAAAAGCGGGCGGCAGAGGTGGTGTGGCCTACCTTAATGGTGTAGGCATTGTTGGGCATGGCCTTAAAAGTATCTTCGTCAGTCCAGTCGTCGCCCAGGGCCATTACAAAAGTGGCGTCAGGGTCTTTGGCCAGCCATTTGGTGGCGGCGCGGCCCTTGTTCACATCAGCACTTTTTACCTCTACCACCATATCGCCTTCCAGCACCTGTAGGTTCTGGTTGGTGCTGAGGTAGCGCAGGTGGCTGGTTAGCTCGCGGGTACGCAGCTCGCCCAGGCCGGTTTCTACCTTTCGGTAGTGCCATACCAGTGAGTAGTCTTTCTCTTCAATGAACGAGCCTGGCGTTCTGTTCACATACTTCTCCATGGTTTTCTTCATGGTTTGCTTCCACTCGTTGCGCAGCTCTTTAATAGGCTCCCACTCGGTGCCGTGCTCTCGCAGCCATACGCCATGCTCGCTGATGATGTCCAGCTTCATATGGCCTACCCACTCGCCAAGCGTTTTGCGGTCGCGCCCGCTAATTATCACCACGCGGTTTTTCTCATCGGCCGTGAGTTGCTCCAGCAGGGTATACAGCTCTTCGTCGGGGCTGGCCTCGTTGGGGTTGTCAACAAAGGGGCGCAGGGTGCCGTCATAATCTAAAAACAGCATGCGGCGGGGTGCCTGCTGGTATTGTGTGGCTATGCTGCTGGTAATTTCGTCATTAATCACCTTGGTGGTGAGGCTGTGCTGCTCTTCGCGCTGCCTGTTGAGTGTATCCATAAATAATTGTACCCAGTGGTGTATGTTAAACCGCTTTAGTGACTGCTGCATCACGTCTATATGCCTTACCTGTTCATCTTCAGGCATAATGAGCGATTGGTGTATAGCCTCTTCCAGCTGGTTAACATCATTGGGGTTAATCAGTATGGCGTCAGAAAGCTCTTTAGAGGCACCGGCCATTTCACTTAATATCAGCACCCCCTTTTTGTTGAGCTTGCTGGCAATGTACTCTTTGCATACCAGGTTCATACCGTCACGCAGGGGCGTAACCAGGGCCACGTGGGCCATGCGATAAAAAGCCGAGAGGGCCGGCAGGGGCAGTGAGCGGTAAAAGTAGTGGATGGGCGTCCATGAAATGCGGCCAAAGTTGCCGTTAATGCGGCCCACCATCAGGTCTACCGTTTCCTTCAGCTCTTTGTACTTGCCCACCTGGTCGCGCGAGGGCACCACCAGCATAATGAGGCTTACCTTTTGGTGCCAGTCAGGGTTATGCTCTAAAAACTGCTCAAAGGCCAGCAACCGGTTGGGTATGCCCTTAGAGTAATCCAGCCTGTCAATAGAAAGTATAATGCGCTCAGACCTGATGTTGGTGCGGTAGCGTATTTCGCGGTCAATGGTTTCTGGGGCCGATGCCGATGCCGCATATTTGTCATAATCAATACCCATAGGGAATGAATCGACATATATTTTGCGGTTGTCGTGCTCTATCTGGCCATGCTTGTTGCCAATGCCTGCCAGCCGGCTTACTGAACTGAGGAAGTGGCGCATGTCGTCATACGTATGAAAGCCCACCACATCAGCCCCCAGCAGGCCATACAGTATCTGCTTACGCCAGGGCAGCACCCTGAACGATTCATAACTGGGGAAGGGGATGTGCAGAAAAAAGCCTATGCTTACGTTGGGCAGGGCTTCGCGCAGCATTTGGGGCAGCAGCATCAGCTGGTAATCATGCACCCAAATCACATCGTCAGGCTCAGCAGCAGCCAGTACCTGCTCTGCAAATTTGCGGTTTACAGCCTGGTAAACCTCCCAAAAGTGCTCGCTATATACGGTGTATTGGTTAAAGTAATGAAAGTTGGGCCAGATGGTTTCATTGCAAAAGCCCTCGTAATAGTCTTTTATTTCATCTTCAGTG
>CAZXTW010000826.1:0-3288 GCA_964643525.1 uncultured Roseivirgaceae bacterium | reverse complement strand
TCACTGCCGCCGGCCAGCATGTGCTTGAAAAAAGCCGCGACACCCGGGTAAGGCTCTGGCAACAAATACCGCAACTCAAACTAAATATCATATCCTAACCAGCCCATGGCAAAGCAAGCGCACAACCCGCCCCCTTTGGCCGTGAAGCTCATTACATGGCTGGTTAAACCTGAATTACAGGAAGAAATTCTGGGTGATTTATACGAATACCATACTGAACTGGCTAACCAGCCCCAGTGGAAGCACAACCTGTTTGGCTGGTTTCAGGCCTTTAACTTTCTACGCCCCTTCGCCCTTAAAACACCATGGACTCATTATCAAATCTATCCCAACATGTTTATTAAAAATTACTACAAAACTTCGGTCAGGAGCTTGCGCAAAAACCCGCTAAGCACCTTTATTAACCTGTTTGGCCTCTCGGCGGCTATTGGCATCTGCATACTGGTGTACGGATTTGCCGCATACACCTTTAACACTGACCAGTTTCACGAACACAAAAACGAGGTTTACCTCACCACCTTCTTTTCAAACCGCGCCGGTGGCGTGCAGGAGGTAGGCACCACCCCCCGCCCCCTGGGCAAGCTGTTGCGCAATGACTTTGCCCAGATTGAGCAGGTGTGCCGCATTGACGACTACCAGGCCGTGGTAAAGCAAGGCAACCGGGTGTTTCATGAGCAAATCAGGTATGTTGACCCTGAATTCCTCACCATGTTTACCTTTCCCCTCAAATGGGGGCAGGCCAGCAGCCTGGCCGATGCCAACACCATTATATTAAGTGAAAACACGGCCATTAAATACTTTGGGCAAGAAAACCCAGTGGGCAAACCCCTGCAGGTTATTGCCGGGGCACACAGCAAAACATACACCGTTGGGGGCGTAGCAGCGGCCTTCCCATCATCTTGCACCTTTGCCTTTGGCCTGTTAATCCATTATAACAACCTGCGCACCACCGTACCCGATTATGAGGCCGATAGTTGGGCGGCCCAAAACAAAGCTACCTTTGTAAAAGTAAACAACCCCAACGACCTGCCTGCCATTACCAGCCGCATGCAGCAATATGCGGCTATGCAAAGCCAGGCTATGCCCGATTGGCCTGCAGAGGGCTATGGCTTTGTACCCTTGGCCAGCCTGCACAAACGGGCTTCCAGCATCAGAAACGACATTTCCTTCCCTTCTGACGGCAACTACATGTCTGTCATTTTCCTGAGTGTGATCGCTGCCATATTGCTCACCCTCGCCTGCTCCAACTACGTAAACATCGCCATTGTATCGGCCGCCAAACGCATGAAAGAAATTGGCCTGCGCAAAGTCGTTGGGGCCTCCAGGGGTATGGTGGTGTTCCAGTTTTTGGGCGAGAACCTGCTCATCACGGCCATAGCCATTGTATTTGGGCTCATTCTAGGGGCAGAAGTCGTTATCCCCTGGTTTGAGCACCTCAACACCTTCAACATGGGCTTCAACATACTTAACCCCACCCTGTACCTATACCTGCTGGGCGTTTTGCTGGTAACCGGCCTGGCTGCCGGCCTGTATCCCTCTATGTATGTATCGCGGTTTCAGGTAATCAGCATCATGAAAGGCTCCATTCGCTTTGGGCAGAAAAACCGACTAACCAAAACCCTGCTGGGCTTTCAGTTGGTGCTGGCCTGTATACTCATTGCCAGTGCCGTTATGTTTACCCAAAACTCATGGTACATGGCCAACCGCAGCTGGGGCTATAACCAGTACAACGCCCTATACACCCCTGTGCCAGGCCAGGACGGCTACCAGCAGCTCAGCGCCGCCATGGGCCAGCACCCCGATGTGCTCACCATGGCTGGCTCGGCCCAGCACTTTGGCGTCAACCAGACCAATGCCGTCATTACTCAGCCCAAAGAGGCCTACGAGGTTGATGCACTCTGGGTGGGCCCCGGTTACCTCAAAACCATGGGCAGCTACCTGGTAGAGGGCCGGCTGTTTGATGCCACTAAAGACCAGGGCCAGCCCGTAGTCGTGATCAACCAACTGGCTGCCCAAAAAATAGGCCTACAGGCACCACTGGGCCAAACCCTGATCATTGACAGCGTGCGGCATACGGTGGTGGGCGTGGTTAAAAACATACACAACTTTAACTTTTTTGACCAAATGCAGCCCATGGTGTTTCGGGTGGCCAGCCAAAGCCAGTATCAGTTTTTAAGCATGCGCGTGCGCCCCGGCCGGGCCGAAACCGTTTACCATGCCCTGCAACAGCAGTGGGCCACCCTCTTTCCTGAAACCCCTTTTCAGGGCCAGCACCAGGTAGATACCTGGGGCGACTTTTTTCAGGAAACTCAAGGCCACAGCAAATTCTGGCAAGGCATAGCCTACATCACCATATTTCTGGCTGCCCTGGGCCTGTATGGCCTGGTTACCCTTAACGTGGCTGGCCGCACCAAAGAGTTCAGCATTCGCAAGGTGCTGGGGGCCAGGGTACAGCATTTGGCTGGCTCAATCATTAAACAATACGTGGTGTTATTTGCCATTGCCCTGGTTACAGGGGCGGTGTTAAGCTACTTCTGGCTAGACTTTATTTTTGACATTGCCTACCTCTACCACATGCCCACCAGCCCCGTTGGTGTGGTGGTAGGCGTTACCGCCCTGGCAGGCGTACTGCTGCTGGTGGTTTCTACCCAGCTCAGGCTCATCTCACGCGCCAACCCCGCCTCCGGCCTGCGCACTGAATAAACATACACAGCACCACATAACTCCATACGCTCTACTCCAGCAAAGGCCGGCTCTACCCCACAGAGCCGGCCTTCTTGATATCATTACCACCCCAATAATCATAACCCATAATTCATAACTCATCATTATTAACCCTGCCGCTCACGTTTCACTTCCTACCTTTCATCAACTATTATACTGACAAAAGTAAATTTAATACCCCAAACCACTATATTGCAGACAAAAGTAAATTTAATCAGAATGGGCAGAACGCATCTTGGCGAATTTGAAGAACTGGTACTGCTCACCGTAGGCGTGCTGTACCCCAGTGCCTATGCCGTGGCCATCACCAAAGAAATAACCGACCAAACCGGCCGGGCCGTCAACGTAAGTGCCGTACACAAATCACTGTACCGGCTTGAGCAGAAGGGCATGCTCAAATCAGAGCTGGGCGAGCCCGAATCAAAGCGGGGTGGCAAACGCAAGCGCATCTTTACCATTACACCCTATGGCAAAAAAGCCCTTGACGAATGTATGGACCTGCGCACCAGCCTGCGCAACCAAATACCCGAGCTGGCCTTTAAATGGCAAATCAATCTGTCATGA
>CAZXTW010000825.1:0-3289 GCA_964643525.1 uncultured Roseivirgaceae bacterium | reverse complement strand
CTGAATGTGCTCACCCTGGCCCGCCTCATTGGCAAAAACAAATCGTCTTTTTACCATTACTTTGGTGATTTGCCCGGCTATATTGAACAGCTGCTGCACCACCACCATGGCCAGGCACAGGCTCTGGCACAGCAGGTGGCCCAGGCACAAACCATTACGCCAGATGTACTCAACGCCCTGCTGCACTACCAACAGGGCATCTTCTTCCAGCGCCAGTTATGCATTAACCGCCACCAGGCCCAGTACAAAGCCAGTTACGAGGCCGCCTATGGCCTGTTCAAAACGCAAATCTTAACCCGCTGGGTGCACTTTCTGGGTTTTCCTGATAAGCTTAAGTTTGCAGAAGCCTTTTTTGACCTCATTGCAGAGAACTTCCTGCTCAGAATTACCCCAGCCCACTATACTTACCCATGGATGGAACAATACCTCAATGAGGTGCTGCGCATGGTGGCCAGCCTTAAAACCCAGCCTTAGACACGGGTGTCTAAAATATGGCTGCGCTAATGGGTATATTTGATTCTATGTTCATCGTTAACCCGTAGCATTCCTGTTATGAAATACATCAAATACCTCTGCGCGTATACTGTACCAGCGGCTGCCGGCCTGGCCATTTACCTGGGTGGCTACTGGACGTTTTTTCCGCTTGTGTTCCTGTTTGGTGCGGTACCCTTGCTTGAGCTGTTAACCAAAGAAGATACCCAGAACATGACTGCCGTGCAGGAAGATGTATCTAAAGCCGACCGATGGTATGATTTTATTCTGTATGGCCTGGTGCCAGCCCAGTTCATTATTCTGGCCTACTACTTTGTACGGGTAAGCGGGGCTGATTTGTTTATGTATGAGCGTGTGGGTATGACCATTGCCGCTGGCCTTTCGTGCGGCCTGTCTATTAACAATGCGCATGAGCTGGGCCACCGGCAAAAGGGGTATGAGCAGTTTATGAGCAAGCTTTTGCTGATGACATCGCTGTACATGCACTTTTTTATTGAGCACAACCGGGGCCACCACAAGCGCGTAGCCACGCATGACGACCCCGCCACCAGCCGCTATGGCGAGCATATTTACCAGTTTTACCTCCGTACCGTAGTTAATAGTTGGCGTTCGGCCTGGGGGTTGGAGCGCAACCGCCTGCAGCGGGCCAAACAGCCCGTATGGGGCTGGCGCAATGAAATGCTGGTGTATGTGGCTGCGCAGCTGGGCTTTATGGGCCTCATTTTCGCCCTGTTTGGCCCATTAGCCCTGGCCCACTTTGTGGTGAGCGCTATCATTGGCTTTTTACTGTTAGAAACCGTGAACTACATTGAGCATTACGGCCTGCAGCGCAAAAAGAAAGCCCAGGGTTACGAGCGCACGCTGCCTATCCACTCGTGGAACTCTGACCACCCCATTGGTCGCCTCATCCTGTTAGAGCTGTCGCGCCACTCTGACCACCACTACATGGCCAACCGTAAGTACCAGGTGCTGCGTCATTTTGATGAAAGCCCGCAGATGCCCACTGGCTACCCCGGCACCATGCTGATGGCCCTGGTGCCGCCCCTGTGGTTTTACGTGATGCACCGCCGCATTGACCAGTACCGCCAGTCCACTCAGGGCGTTAACCTGGCGTAAGTACACCAAAACACTAAATACATTTAGCTTGGGCTTGTCATAGGGTCTGTCAACCCTAACACACTACTGTTAAGTCACTGCCAATGCACCGCTGGTTCGAGCCCCTAGACAGGAGCCACCTCATGCACACTGGTTCGAGCTTCTAGGCTCGGCCCACCCCAAGCACGCTGGTTCGAGCTTCCAAGCTCGTGCCCAAACCCGCTAGAGCCTCCAGGCTCGATTGCTTGCATTCAAAACACC
This sequence comes from uncultured Roseivirgaceae bacterium, assembly GCA_964643525.1. Taxonomy (GTDB): domain Bacteria; phylum Bacteroidota; class Bacteroidia; order Cytophagales; family Cyclobacteriaceae; genus CAZXTW01. The sequence goes on along the minus strand of CAZXTW010000825.1, from coordinate 1,441 downwards.
TTTGGAAGTGGTATAAGGGAGAATTATAGTTTTAGAGACATGGTAGCAACCCCATCATAAGCAATGGTAGCAGATTTGTAAAGGGTAGGGGCCTGCTTTGTAGGGGGCTGTAAAGCTGGTGGTGGTGTGCTATTGTGTACAGACATTTTCCCAAACAGCGGGACAGGCTCAGGGTAGACGATGAGTAATCGAAGTCAATGTGGAAACTGCTTGTAGGTTGCGGTAGCCCCCTACAAGCCCATGGCTTCTTTAATATCGGTTACTTCTTGTACTGATAAGCCAGTTTCATGGGCAATAGCATCAACCGGCTGGCCAGCCCTCAAGGCTTCAATCACCAGTTTACTGGTATTGACCCCTTCAATGATGCCTTTCTGCTTGCCTTCAATGATGCCTTTCCGTTTGCCTTCAATGATGCCTTCTTGTTTGCCTTCCTTTTTCTTTTCTTCAAGTACAATATCAAAGTAACCCATAATATCCTGGTGTTTGTTTTAGTAGGCTTTTACCAATTACAAGCCCATGGCTTCTTTAATATCGTTTACTTCTTGTACTGATAGGCCAGTTTCATGGGCAATAGCATCAACTGGCTGGCCAGCCCTCAAGGCTTTAATCACCAGTTTGCTGGTATTGACCCCTTCAATTTTACCCTCGATTTTACCTTCAATTTTACCTTCGGTCTTGCCTCTAATCTCACCTTCAATGATGCCTTCCTTTTTCTTTTCTTCAAGTACAATATCAAAGTAGCTCATAATATCCTGATATTTGTGTTTGTTTGTCCTTAAGTATTCTGTAACGCGTTCATAATCTTCTTGCTTGCGTAAAGCTCGTAATAAATATACGAAAATCGCTCTTCGTTTGCTCACTTCGGCTTTTGTGGCTTTCTTCTGGCTGTAGAGGTCAAACATTTGTTTGAAAACCGGCAGCAAGTCCTCATCCCACACATGCTTCAGGGCCAGCAGGCCAACACAAAAGCTAATGGCTTTCCCATAAAACGAAATAATCTCTTCATCGGTTCTCTTATTCAAAACTACCAGAATATAAGGGATGTGCATCACCTGGCTTTGTAGAAAGTCATCGGTTTTGGCTTTGCTGTAATGCTGGGCCAGGGTGGGTACATTCCATGGCTTTTCACCATGGTAAATCACCACCAGTAAAGGTTGCGGGGTAGGGAATGCCGATGGTTCATTACCTTTAGCAGCAGCATCATTAGCATCTTTGTCGTCAGCATTTTTAGCTTCAGCTGCTTCTGCCACTTTGTTGTCGTAGTAGCGTTTCATATGTTGGCTGGCATAGTACTGCAATTGGTACTGAATGGGGTAGGCCTGGCTGGGCAGGTAACTTTTATGTTCCAGTACAAAAATAAGGTGCAGCAGGCGGCTGTTTTTATACAGCACAGTGTAGGCAATATCATTTACGGTGGCATGCAGGTTTTCGCTGGTGTGGC
>CAZXTW010000824.1:0-3293 GCA_964643525.1 uncultured Roseivirgaceae bacterium | reverse complement strand
GCCAGAAGTATACATACTTTTAAAATTTGCCCACATACTTTTTCAAATAGTATACATTCTTTTTGAAAAAGTATGTGGGCAATTGAAGGTTGGTACTTTTGAAAGGAAAGAAAGAATTAGCTGAAGCTTGAGCTGCCAATTAAATAAACTTTTTTACAAACGAATGCAGCTAATATTCCAGTTTAGTTGTGATAAATTTAAGAATGGGAATTGACAGTTTGTGCAATACGCTCTGTGGCGGGTCCACTTCTTTTTTGCCAGATGATAAGCTAAAAGTATGGGCGGCACACGCTAACAGCCTAAAAATGGCTATTGAAGGCTTCAACCACCACCCATCAAAATAACATTTCAATTTGTCAGTTGTGGGTTGTATACTCGTGGGTTAATTGACCAGACTATTGTTTTAAGTATGCAAGCTACTGAAACTGAACCTTTGAATCAGGGAACCTCAGGAAATGCCGGTAATGCGAACGCAGCGGCAACAGATGCCCAAACTGTACAACACACCGCACCAGCACCGTCTAAACGGTGGCCCCTGGCCATGCGCCTGGGCTGGCGCTTTTTGTTTGTGTATTCGGTTGTTTATACGGCTGTATGGGGCATGCTACCTTATATTGACAGCCTGTGGTACCGCATAGCCTATTACCCCTCATTCTTTTTGCAAAACTACGTGCTGAAGCTGCACGATACGCCCCGGTGGCAACACGCGCCCACCGGCAGTGGCGATACGCTGGACGATTGGGTGCTGCTGCTGGCCCACCTCAGCATAGCATTCATTGGCATGGCCATCTGGTCTGTTATTGACCGCAAGCGGCAAAACTACACCCGGTTAGATCAGGGCCTGCGCATAGGCCTGCGCTACTACCTGGCCTATTTTATGTTTGTGTACGGTACCATCAAACTGTTTGCTCTGCAAATGCCATACCCCTCTATTGTGCAGCTGTATACCCCCCTGGGTGAGTTTACCCCCATGCGGTTTACCTGGCTGTACATTGGCTGGTCGCCCCAGTACGAATTTGTAAGTGGCTTTTTAGAAAGCCTGGGTGGCATGTTGATTTTATTCAGGCGCACCCGCCTACTAGGCCTGCTGGTTGTCATTGGGGTAATGAGCAACGTGGTGATGCTCAACTTTTTTTATGGGGTGCCGGTTAAGCTGTTTTCGTCACACCTGCTGGTTACAGCAGTTTACCTGTTAACACGGTACCATAGCCGCCTGGTGGCCTTCTTCTGGTCGGGCAGGGCCCTACCGCCCATGCCACAACTGCAGTTAAAGCGGTGGCAGCATATTGGGGGTACTGTATTTCTGATCATATTTATTGGTTATGCCTTTGGCTACCAAATGTATAACAGCTATGACCGTTACCAACAGGTGAGCAGCCACCAGCCCAAGCCCATTGAGGGGGCCTACGATGTACAGCATTACCAGGTGGGCGACTCAGTACATACTGCGGTAGGGGATACTACCCGCTGGAACCGTGTGATTATTGCCACCAGCCGCTGGTCGGGCAATGGGTATGGGCACATTACCAGGGGCATAGCTGACAGGCAGCGGGCTTTATTCTTTTTGAACGACAGCACCAACAATGTAACCGTGCGCCTGCGCAGGGCCAGTGCCGATACCTTGTTTTTTGGAGCCTACTCACCTGTGATTATTGAGGGCGACAGCACCCGGCCCGACCAGTTTGTGTTTGAGGGCACCTTTGGGGCCGACAGTGCCCGCATTGTGCTGGTGCGCAACGAGCCCGAACTGACCCTGCACACCCGTAAGTTTATGTGGATACAGGAGCAGAAGGACTTTTGATGTGAAGCGTGTATAAAATTATGAGTTATGAGTTATGAAGGATGAATGTTTTTAGAATGATGAGTTATGAGTGATTAACTATGAGTTGGCAGATCATCATAACTTATAACATTTAGCATTTATAGCTCAATACCGTTTAGTTAAGGGACGAGGGGTGATAATGATTGATTGTGTTTATATTTAAGTGATGAAGTTATTGGCCACAGCAAAAAGCAGTGAGGTGGCTGTACTGTGCACAAGCAGTTTGCCTATTGGTACAACGGCTATAGTTGGGGTGGTGATACCCCTGTATACAACCCATGGTCGGTTATGAAGGCACTCGGTAAGCAGGCCATCAGTGCCGCCTTTGATGCCGAAAACCGCACCCTAAAAGGCTGGCTTGCTAAAGAGGTGGCAAATTAACCTGACCCTGCACACCCACAATTTTATGTGGATACAAGAGCAGAAAGACTTTTAGGAATTTATAATAGAACCGGTCAAAACTACCTTATATGTTCATCTACAGAAATGTTTGAAGGAAAATCAAGGGTATCATCATTCAGGTATTTATCTATGATAGCCTGCTCTTCTTTAGAAGACGCAGACTCAACCTTCATTTTCTCAGATTTTACGCTATTTTTCGTAGCAGAGGTTTGTCTGTCTTTCTTTTCCATGTTAACTAAGCTTTTGAAATATTGCTACTTATAAATTAAAAACTGTATTCATGCCAAAATAATTCTTTCAAATCAGCATTGCAAGAAATGCCAATGCCATCATAATTGGCCAAGAGCGTTCATAAATCTTTAAGCTTTTTGTGCTAGGTTAATAAAGAATGGTACCGTTGCTGCAAATGTGAGCACAAGCCTAAAAATTGTGTTTTTAATTGATTTGACTAAAAGCTTTGATCGGCCTTTATTGTTTATCTGGTTTTTAGTAGTGGCTTCGGTAATCTTACCTTTTAATTGTGCAAAAAATATTTTGTCTAACAGTTCAGGAGTGTACGTACCATCACTTTTCATTCTTTCAGCCAACAATAATTCATGCTTTAACATTTCATTTGCCGAAGTAAGATAAAAGTACTCAAAACCACCAGCTAAGGCCTTATATAAATAGTAGGTAGACTTGATCGTAAAATATAGTGAGGTCAAGCCAAATAAAAGAAATATGATGAATGTAAAGTGACTTACCAATAAAGAACTGAAATTAGAAATGAAGAAAGCGTACACAGTATAAACTGCAGTTAAAAAGGTTAATGGTATTCTAGTATTGCGTGTTAAATGTTGTTTCTGCTCTATTTCAGAAAAGTAGATTTCTTTGTAGAAATTAAACTTTTGGTCTTGATCCATATAAAGTTCTGATAAACTTGCCGCAAAGTAATAAAACATGATTTTAAGTAGAGTGTAAAATGAGATTAATAGTACCTTACAACTGATTATTGAATTAAATCAACAAATTCTGTGAGCAATTTATCAGACATTGGGTTTGGGGTATATACTGAAGATGAGTTTGACGC
>CAZXTW010000823.1:0-3294 GCA_964643525.1 uncultured Roseivirgaceae bacterium | reverse complement strand
AGGTTATCGCCTAAAAGAAGAACCACAGCTGACCAAAAGCAAAAAGTAAACTTTTAGGCCCTTATAAAAGTCACAGATTCATGATAGTATAATAGAAATGGTTGAAATATTACGAAAAAAGCTACCTGCCTGTTGGCAGGTAGCTTTTTTATTTTGCCGGGGTGGGCAGGTGTTTAAAACAGGAACCCGGCCCTGACGTACAGGAGGCTTTCTTCGGTAGAGATGCCATAGTCTACCGAAATGGCCAGCATATTCAACGGGGCAAACCACACGCCAGCACCATACCCGTGGTGCCAGGTGTCGCTGTCTTCGCCATCCAGCCAAACGCGGCCCACATCATTAAATACGGTAAGGCCCACGGTGGCCGGCACAATGCGGTTGCGGGTGGTAAACAGCTTCAGGCGCAGCTCAGTATTACTGGTTAACTTACTATCACCAAAAAAGCGGGTGCTGCGGAAGCCCCTGAGCTCTTGCTTGCCACTAATGGTTTGTGCCTGGTAAAACTGCAGCTGGCCCAGGTTGTGGCCGGCATTAACCCTTGTAGCAAAGGTAAGCTGGGCAGGCAGCCTGAAGGTGGTGTACCAGGCCAGGCTGCCGTTAAAGGTGGCGTAATCTTCGTCAGCATCGTTCAGGGCGGCATACGCACCAATTTCCGACTGCCAGAAAAAGCCCCTGGTAGGGAAGCCGGCACGGTCGCGCGTATCGAACGTAAGGCGCACCACCCCACCCTGGAAGCTGCGCCAGTTAAAGTCAAACTCTGTGCTGCCGGCCGCTGCCTGGTCAAGCACAAAGCGGTCTTCGCCGCCGTACCCGTCGTCTTCCAGCTCAAAGCCCTGAAACTGGGTACCCAACGTTAAGTGAAAATACTTGCCCAACTGGCGGTGCACGTTTACCTCTGCCGAGAACTTGGCGTAGCGCGTACGGTAGTAGTCAATGGCGCGGTCAACATTACGCACCTCATCAACATTGCGGTTAAACACGCTTTCATTACCAAAGCCAAAAAAGTTGGTAATGAAGTTGGGCGCCAGTGCTTCACCCCGTATGCCCAGGCCCCAACGGCCAAACACATCAGTAAAGGCCCCCTTGTAATTAAATGAGTAGGCCCCGGTAGCTACTGCTACAGCCCCGGTAAACGTATGCATGCTTTTAAAAGGCTCTTTTCTGAAACCATGGTTGGTATAGGCAAAACCGCCGCCTAGAAAAATGCCATCGTCAGGGTTTACATTAAAGTTAAGCAGGGGCATTAATATATTGTACTTAAAAGCCTTGCGGTTCCAGTCATTTACGCCGGGGCGATTGTTTGTGCGGTTGCGGGCTTCAGTACCAAAGCTAATGTTGTTGCCCGTTTTGGTATCATACACCAGTGTGCGCTTGCCCCAGCCGGCCACTTTAGATTCGTCCTTGATTTCATCCATGCCCTCGCCACCTACAATGCGCAGCTTAATGGCCTTTTTCACATCGCCCTCAACGGTAAACTCATCGGTACCCCCAAGGCCAAACAGCCTGATCTCCTTCGTCTCGTCAGTTTTAAAGGTGCGGTCGTACAGCTTTTTGCCCTTTTTGCCTTTGTCTTTCGTTTTCTTATACACCCGTACGCGGGTATTGTTGTCATCAAGGCGCTCTACCTTAAAAATCTCGTGCTTGTCGCTGCCTTCAACATCAACCTCACGGGCCAAAAACTGGTAGTGTTTGGTGGCATACTTGCGCAGGTTATTGCGCTGGGCCTTCAGCTTGGCAATGGTTTGCTCACCACGGTGGGCATAAATGGGCTCAGGCAGTTTTTTAATGGCTGCCTCAATAGTCTGGTCGGTCAGGCGTTGCTCCAGGCTGTCAACAGTGGCCATCCAGTCACTATACTCAAGGCCGTTCAGGAAGTCACGGTCAAAATAGCGGGCGTTAAACATAAACTCAGAGGGGTTTTTAATAGTAAAATCAAACCCCTGGAATTTGGGCATGGCCCATTTGCGCTTGACAATATCCATCAGCAGGCCTTCATTAATAAAAAAGGCCTGGTCGCGGTCGCGCGGTATGGGCCTGAACTTGCGGCCCTTGCCCTCTTTAAAAGTGGCCCAGCGCCACTGGTCGTCATGGCGGTCCCAGTCGGCCAGAAACAGGTCAAACATGCGCGATTTGAGCACCCAGTGCTGGTCTACAAAATTGTCGTTATCTTCTCTGAGTTTTTCAATTACCTTGGCGGTGCTCCATATCTTTTTTGACTGGCCAAAGAATGAATCGTTGCGCCAGTCGCCTGCGGGGCGTTCTTCATACAGAAACATCATGCCGCCAAAATCTTTCTGGTACACCCCAAAGCGGGGGTCGTCTGGCACAAACACGGGCCTGGGGTTGGTGTGGTACACCTGGGCTGCCTCTGCCAGGAAGGGCACCACAAAGGCACCGTAGGGGTGCGAGGCCGATATCTGGTCTTGCACCAGGTCAACCGCAAAGGTGCCCTGCAGGGCTGCGGGCACAGCCTTGGCGGCAAACTTCTCAACCGAGCGCAATACGTATTGCCGGCCGTCTTTTGCCTGCAGGCGCAATGAGCGGGTTTGCATGCCGCCCCCCCGTTGCACAATGGTAAGGCCGCCATGCTCAGCTCCAATATCAAACACAGGCAGCTCTACCTCGGTGTTCCACTCGGCGCGGTAGTTTTTACCTATTAGCCAGTAGCTTTTTTCTTTTTTATTGTACTGGCTACTGGCCAGGGTAGTTACGGTACTATCGGCCAGGTTGTATTTGCGGGCAAACTCATCGCCCGTCATGGGGGGCTGGTAAGGTTGGGTAAACAGCTGCTGGCTGTAGGCTGGCTGGCTGGGCTGGCCCGGCTGCCAGGCAGTAAGGGTAACGGCACCCTGCCGGGTAACGGTAAGCTTAAAGTAGCCCGGCCCGGCATGGGCATATTGCAGGCCGGCACCGCTGGGCTTTTTGCTGGCCGTAGCCATGCTGGTTACCACATAATGCTGCTGGCCGTTTGTAATGTACTGGTTGGCAGGGTCAGAGCCAGACACATGAATTACGTTGGGGTAGTTGGCCAGCGTGCTGGTAATGACATTGGCCAGGGCCTTGCCGCGGGGGTGGTTATCTACCTGGTTGCCCGGCAGCAATGATTTGGCCGTGGGCCCATAATTCAATACACTATGGTGCGAGGCCACAATAATTTTCTGGTGTGCGTGGCGCAGCAGGGCATCTTCTACCAGGCCAATTAAATCGCCGGGGCCATCAACGGTGCAACCTTCGGCAGTACCGGGCTTGGCCCAGGGGTGCGCGGCGCGGTAGGCGCCGTTAATCAGCACGTTC
>CAZXTW010000822.1:0-3301 GCA_964643525.1 uncultured Roseivirgaceae bacterium | reverse complement strand
CGATATGGTGGCGGTTGCAGGGGCTCAGGTCGCTGCCCGTCTGGGCGATGGCGATGATCGGCTTGCCCGCGCCCAGCTCCTCGCGCGTCAGCCCGTAGTTGAGATAGCGTTCGAGGTAGAGCGCCGTCATCTCCGCATCACCGGGGTCGTTGAACCAGTTCTGGCTGCGCAGGTCCTTTGGGTCTTTGGGCATGGCGTGTCTCCGCTGGTCTGGTCGTCGCGGACTGTGACGAACTGTTGCGCCGAGGTAAAGGTCGCGTGCAGCATCCGCGGCGGCACCGCGGCCGGGCGTCCGGCTTGCGCTTTCGCGCCAAATTGCCCTAGTCTGGCCGACAGATACCGGAATTTGGGGGCTGCGGTGCATTCAGAAGCCCATGAATTGGTCCATTCGATTTATGATACGGTCGGCGATGCGGTGCTCTGGCCCGCGGTGCTGGATCGTCTTTCAGACAGCGTCGGAGCCTGCGGCAGCCTGATTTTCGAAATACGCGCGGACGGTGGGCTAGATGTCACGCAACATTCGTCGTGGTATCAACGAGACCCGCTGGAGGACTACCTCGCAACCTACCGCGCCGAGGAAAACCGGGATCAGGCCATGTTCCTGAAACACAGCATTGGCCACGACGCCATCGACATCATCCCCGATTCCATCCTCTATGACGACATCGCGGAGTTTCGCAGCCGCCCCAACGTAGGCCATGTCCTCGGTTTCGGCATGCTGCACCGTGCCGCCTGCCTGCTGAACAAGGACAACGCCGACGTCTCGCGCTTTTCGGTGCAGTTCCGGGCCGACCGTGGCCCGATCAGCGCCGAGGAAACCGCAGTGCTCAACGGCCTCCTGCCCCATGTCGCCAAAGCGCTGGAGCTGGGTCGGCCAACCCGGCGGCTGGCCGCGGAAAACGCCAGCCTTCTGGCCGCCATGGATCGGCTCTCGACAGGTGTGGCTTTGCTCGATCCCGACGGCATTCTGGTTGTCGCCAACGAAGAAATGCGCCGCCAGATAGAGGCTTATCCGACCATCCTCATCCAGCCGGACGGCGCACTGGCCATGGCGCGGCCTGCGGATCAGGTCGCGTTCCGCAGCCTTATGGAGGGCGCGCACAGACACGGAAAGTTCGGGGCCCGGCCCCGCAAGGAGGCCATTCCCGTGGGCCACGACACGTTTCTGTGTATCGAGGTGGCGCCGCTTGATCGCGTTCAGGACATCGGCACGGCGCGATTTGGCGGGTTCATCGTGTTCAGCACAGACACCAGCCTGCCGGTTGCCTGCAACCTTCCGGCACTGCGCCGCGCCTTCGGCCTGACAGAGGCGGAATGCGCGTTGGTGGAAGGCATCGCCGACGGCCTGACAAATACCCAGATCGCAGAGCGCCGCGGACGGTCGGTTGCCACGATCAACGTGCAGGTCAAATCGATCCTGTCGAAAACCGGCTGTGCCACACGCACGCAGTTTGTCCGCATGATGACAGGTTTCACAACACGTTCGGCAACAACCGAAAGGAGGTGGGACGATATGGTCTAGCCCATTCGGGGGATGCCGCATGGGTCACGACATGCAGAATGATGAAGGGAGGCAATCGTCACCGGCGCATGCGGCGTGTGGTGTGGCGGCGCCAGAAAACAAACGTATCCGGTGGCACGGTTTTGTCCCGGATCCAAACGAACATTTATTCACAGAGGGAAGAATTGGATGGCAAGTATAACGGTAAACGCGGTTTTCGATGGCGTGAACGACATCGATCAACCCAATGGAAACAAGGCAACCTGGTTTGCACCGGACAAGTTTCTGGGCTGGTATGATGGTTGGGGCGGCTCTGACGACATCACCATGAACGCCAGCTTCACGGGCAGCAACTGGCGTGTCCGCACCATGCAGTTCAATGGTAACGCGACCTACGACACGACGATCACCGATGCCGCAACCGGCAGCGGCAGGGTTGTCGAATACATGCTGCTCAGGGGTGACCTGACCGCCACGCTGACGAACACGCGGATCGACTTCATGAACCTGTCCGGCGGCACCCAGACCATCACGCTCGGTTCGCAAAGCACCAAGTCGATCAACGCCTACGACGGCACGCTCAACCTGACGACCGGCTCGGGGTATGTCGCCAATATCGACACAAATTCCATCGCCACCATCCAGACCAATGGCGATGTCGGCTCGATCATCACCGGTGACGCAAACGACATGATCACGATCAATTCCGGCTGGACCGAGTTCATCAAGACCAAGCGTGGCGACGACAACGTGGTGGTGAACAACGGCGGCAATGTCGCCTCGCTGAAGATGAACGACAACGGCACGGGCACCAAGACGGTGACGGTCAACGATGGTGGCCGCATTACCAACCTCGGGGTTTACGACGCGGTTGACACCACGGTGACCATGAACGGCATGGGCCGCGTCCGGTTCATGGATTTTTTCAAGGGCGATGTCGATGTCACGACGGGCGGGCGATACATCAGCAGCCTGAATGCCTGGGACAGCACCGTCACACTGAATGTGGGCACGGGCGGGATCGGAGCCGTGATGCTCGGGTCCGACAATCTCGGATTGAAGCAGACGATCACAACCAGCGGGTTCATGGAATCGCTCACCGTCTTCCGCAACGACAGAACCATTCTGACACTTGGCGACGGCGCCGGAACGATCCGGCTGGGCGACGGCAACGACGTGGTGACGACCGGAACGGGCGGGGTCGAGTTCATCGGCACGAAGAAGGGAAGCGACAAGGTTACCGTGAAAGGCTGGGTCGAGACCATCTCGACCGGCGATGGCAACGATACGGTCATCATGCAAACCGGTGGTCTTTCGAGCAATGTGCGCCTTGGCAAGGGCAATGACGTCATCAAGGTCGATGAGGTCGACCCGTCCACCGGCTACATGATCAACGGCGGAGACGGCGTGGACATGATCGACTTCAGCCGTTTCGCCAACGGTGTCTTCTTCGATCTCGACAGGGCCGGCCAGTTCCAGAGCGTCGGCGCGCCGGGTGGCGATGTGAACCAGCCGGTCAGCGGATATTTTGCCGAGATCAGTGTCGAAAACCTCAAGGGCACGGCCAAGGGTGACGAGTTGCACGGCGACAGCGGTGCCAACCGTTTCCTCGGGCAAGGCGGCAATGACAAGCTCTTCGGGGATGCCGGCAACGACAAGCTCTTTGGCGGGAAAGGGGCCGACACGCTCGAGGGCGGCAATGGTATCGATACGCTCAATGGTGGCGCGGGCAACGACCGGCTGATCGGTGGCAAGGGTAACGACCTGCTGATCTCGGGCACGGGCAGCGACACCTTTGTC
>CAZXTW010000821.1:1038-3306 GCA_964643525.1 uncultured Roseivirgaceae bacterium | reverse complement strand
CTACCAGCGGGGCCAGCTGCACGGTGTAGTTGTAGGCATAGCCTGCGCAGGGCGTTGTGCTGCCGGCCACGCCGGTAATGGTGCCGGTAGGCCTGGTTATGTTCAGGGTAAAGGGCTGGCTGCCGGCAACATCACACGCGGTTAGGCCCAGGGTGGTTGCCGTCAATACAAGGGGCTGCTGGCTGGCACTGCCGGGCAGGGCCTGTAGCTGGTACGGGCCGCCGCCCAGCGCAGTAATGCTTACTTTACCCTGCCCACCAGCCCAGGTTACGTTGCTGGCCTGGCTGGTAAACTGCACGGTAACGGTGGCCGTGCCCCCCTCTTCAATAGTGGCAGTGGCCGGGCTAAAGCCCGCAATGGTGTAGTCATTGCTGCCCAGCACGTTTGCGCTAAAGGCAATGGGCAGGGTAGTAATGGGGTTTACCGGGGTTAAGGTAAAGGTTTTGGTGCCTACTGTAAGCCAGCGTACCTGTAGCACCCCCTGTGCATTGGGCGGGGCTACCTGCTCAGTACCTGCCGGTAAGGTATAAGTATAATCAGCCCAGCTACCGCCTGCCAGGGTAATATCAACAATGTCATCTATGCAGTTGCCACCGTTTACATCAGCATAGGGCTGCGCGGTTACCTGTAGGGTGGTGTCAAGCACGCGGTTAAAGCAGGCATCTACCGCTTCAACGGTTATGGTGTGCGCCCCTGTGGTGTTGAAGGTAAGGCTGGCTTCAGCAGTGGCGGTGCTGGTGCTGGTTTGAAAGGTGCCGTCAATGTACCATTTGTAGCTGCTAATTTGGCTGGCTTCTACAGGGGGCACATTGGCCACGGTATAGGGTACGGACTGCGTTATTTTGGGCAGTACACTGCCTGCAATGGTACCGCTAAAGGTAAAGGGCAACCGGTTTATGTTGTATTGTGCCTGGGTGCTGCCGGTGGCCCCGCCACTGCCGGTTGCGGTAATGGTTGTGCCTGCCTGTGGCACAATGAACCATTGTATTACTGCGGTGGTACTGGTGGTGCTGATTATGGTGCCATGGGTAGGCGGCACGGCCCAGCTAAAGGTGGTTATGCTGGCATCGGTACTGCTGGCTGTGTAGGTATAGCTGGTGTTGCTGCATACCTGGCCGGGCCCTGCAATGGTAATGGTGTTGAAGCCACCACCGCCCAGCTGTGCCTGGGCAGGCAGTATGGTGGCCAGCCACAGCAGCAACAGCAGGCTGGGTATTTTGGCATGTATTTTCATTATCGGTTGGTTTCAGGGTTGTGGTAAAAGGTTTCTTGCACGGTGCGGGTGCCTCTTTCTGTTTCAAGGCTTTTGCGTGTAAGCTGGCCCTGCCCGTTGTACTGGTAGTAGGTGGCAAAGTGCTGGCTGTCAAAAGTGGCCAGGGGCTTCAAGTTGGCCGGGTCGTACACGGTGCAGGTCATTTCAGCCTCAAGGGGCTGGTAGCGCACATCGTCAACCAGTATTGCCTCATTGCCCAGGTTAATAATTTGTGGCTGTACTTCTTCTAACTGCAGCAGGCTGGTCATTTGGGTGCCGCCCACGGTGGCTTCCATCAGGCACCAGCTGCCGGTGCAGGCAATGGGGTACATTGAGGTGGCATGGGCAGTGCTTTCGCGGCCCACATCTTCCAGGTTAAGCTGTAGCTGCGGGGTGGTGCCGGTGTTTTGCACCCACAGGCGCACCAGCAGGCCCTGCTGGTTACCCTGCACATTAAAGCGTGCCCCCTGCCTGAATGACCGCAGAGGCAGGTGCTGGCCGACAGGCAGCTGCACCGACTGCCGTCCAGCATGGGCGGCGGTGCTGGTTACCCAGGCAGGGTTAATGGCTACGCCCTCTTCAAACTGGCCGTTGCCGGTATAATCAGTTTCATAGCTTTCAAAGTATACAGTTTCACTGGGGGCGTTGCCGGCCTGCAGGTAAGGGGCGGCCCCATAGTTGCCCGTTTTGCCGCTGCTGTACAGGCCCAGGGCGTTTACCTGTTCCAGGGCCTGGCCGTGGGGTGAGTAGGCGGTGATGTTGCTGGCCTGCACCCAGCCGTTGGCGGCGTTGCTGGCACCAGCCCCCCAGCTAAACGGGGCCAGGGTGTAGGTGCCGGCCTGGTAGTTGAAGCCACCCCGCAGGGCGGCCTGCTGGTATATATAGGTGGCCTGCGGCCTGGGCTGGCCCAGCTGGGCCGTTTGCACCGGGTTGGCCCCGGTGGGGGTCAGGGCAGCCCAGGCATCGTGATCGTTGCCGTGCCATCCGAACCAAGGGTAACCGGGCCCGAGAAGGCT
>CAZXTW010000821.1:0-1028 GCA_964643525.1 uncultured Roseivirgaceae bacterium | reverse complement strand
ATCGTGGTAGGTGCCGGGATGCTGCCAGTTGCTGTGCCAGGTGCTGGCACTGGCGGCTACTACGCCCGGCAGGGTGGCCCCGGCAGGCCAGGCTATTTGCTGGGCGGCAGCACTGGCTACAGGTACGTGCCGCACCACCTGCCCGGCGGTGGCTGCCAGCTGGTTGGTGCGGTGGCTGTGCACCACCAGTGCTTCGGTTAGGGGGCCACTGTTGAGGGTGGCCGTATTTTCCCAACTGGGGGCCAGTTGCGCGGTGGCCTGCCCCTGGTTAATGGCCGTAATGTGGTACAGGCCGGTTTGGCCACCGGCGGTTAGTGCCAGTAAATCGCCCACAGTCAGGGTTTCCAGATTGGCCGCGTCAATATTGCTCAGGGTATTGCTGGCCGCACTAAAGGTTACAGCACCCTGCAACGGCTTGCGGGTTGCGCCTGCCTGCCCTTTTAGCTCAGGGTAATGCCAGTGCGCCTTGCTGGTATGGCTCAGGTAGGCCCCGTTAAAATCATCATAGGTTTGGGTAACTACGGGCTGGCCGGTGGCCCGGTCAAAGGCCAGGTACTGTGCCGAGGTAAGCAGCCCATCAGCATAGGTATCAGTGCTTTTAATGATGGCCGGGTAGGTTACCACTTTGGTAATGGCATGGGTAAAGAGCTCCCCTTTTGTTTTGGTGGCCATGGGCATGGCTGTCACAAAAAAGGCAGGAATTATGCCAAAAAACCCGAAAGTCCAGTCGGCATCAACAGCAAAATCAAGGCTTTCTTCTTCTACCGCGCGCTGGGCCATGGTCAGGGTTACCTCACGGCCCGGTTGTTGCATGGCAGGCTGCTCAAAATCACTGCCCACCATGGGCACGGCCTGGCCGGGCTGGTAATAGGTGTTGGTGGTGCTGGTTACTACCGGTGCGTTGGCTATGCTGGTTGGGTTTTGGTATATGCCGGTATAAGCCGTGGTGCTGGCCAGCTGGCCGTGCATGTTGTTTTTAATAACCGCAAAGCCCTGCGTGGCCCGGTGCTGGTCATTAAACTCATTGT
>CAZXTW010000820.1:0-3306 GCA_964643525.1 uncultured Roseivirgaceae bacterium | reverse complement strand
TATTTATGCAGCTATTTTTGTATGTTCGCCTCTAATAACTAATTCTACTGATGAATCTGCTTACTAAAACCTTGATTACTCTACTTTGCCTGGGCTGTATTGCCTGTGGCAGCACCGACAAAAAGAACCCAGCCAACACCAGCCAGGGTGGCGATGGCAACACCCCAGCCAACCAGAATGCCAGCAACGGCATTACCGGGCAATGGCAAATCACTGCCGCCGGCAATGCCAGCCAGGCCCTCAAGGGCTTGTCAAGCCAGGTATATTTTACTGATGATGGCGCGCTGATGTCATTCAACGCGCAGGGCCGCTACACCGTGGGCACCTGGTACCGCGAGGGCAACAACATGACCATCAAAACTGGCAAAACCAATGAAAATGCCCTGAGCGGCACCCTTACCAAAGGCACTGACGGCACCTATACATTGGCCGGCACCGGCCAGCAAGGCGAAGTGGCCATTACCATGACCCCACAACAAACCGCCCTGAACAAGCCACAACCCCAAACCCCCGAAGAGCTGGTAGCTCTATTGTATGAAGGGGTAACCACCAAAAACATTTGGATGCTGTACCATGTGGTGTACCCCTACCAGCGGACTGACAGAGACTATAGCCAACGGGCCGTAGGGGTAGAGCGGCTGCTGCAAGAGCGTTTTTTAACTGTAGATGATATGAAGCGCATCATGGAAGGCAGCGTAATTTCTAAAAGTAAAACTACCTATACCCGCTTAAAAGCGGTTTTTGACGAACAGGTGGCCCAGGGCAAGTTGCCTGCCAACCACCCCGTAACGCAACTCACTGAAGAAGATGTGAAGTTTTGTGGTTCTGATGGCGTACCCCTGTTACGCTACAATGGGGCCTGGCATATTTTAACTATATACTAAGGCACCGCCAAACAATACCGCATAGGCTAAAACGTTGAATTGGAACAGTATTTGATACAATTGTACCAGAATTCTCAATGAACTGATTAATAGCTATGCTTACCTCTTTCTTTACACACAAAACAAAACCGCCAGCCTTATGGCTGGCCGCGCCCTTATTGGCAATAGTTTGCTTAAGCAGCTGCACGGCCAGCAAAAAAGGTTACTCTTACCGCTCGCCCAATGTGAACAACCCACGCAGCGAAGTGATTGAGCTGGCCGATGATGATACCCCCGTGGTAACTATTGAAACTGGCGATGCCGTAGACGTACCCATTGCCACCCCCTCAGTGCTTACAGCACGCCAGCAGCAAATGAGCAGAATTGTAACCCGATCGCGTGATTTTATTGGCACCAGGTACAAATGGGGTGGCACCTCCATTTCGGGCATGGACTGCTCAGGCCTGTTGTGTGCTTCATACAAAGAGGTGGGCCACCAGCTGCCGCGCATGGCCCGCGACCAAAGCCAGGCAGGGCCAGCTCTGGCCGTGCATGAGCTGCAACCCGGCGACCTGGTGTTTTTCGGTGGTTCGCCCGGCTCTACCCGCATCTCGCATGCCGGTATGGTTACTGAGGTAAACTCTACTGACGAGATCAGGTTTATCCATGCTTCTTCTAGCCGGGGCGTAGTTGAAGATAACCTCATGAGCAATTACTACAGCCAGCGGTTTATTCGTGGCGTGCGCATTGCCCTCAATATTACCAAGTAGTTTTACAGCTTGCTCAACCCTACCCTTACCAGTATTGAACAAGGCCTGCTATACAGGCCTTATTTTTTGCCATTCACATCATAACCCCAAGGGCTTCACGTTATATTTAATTATATTTACTAACGTTTGCATATTTCTTAGAATATGTAGTGAATGGCCACTGGTTACACAACATGGAACAATACTTGCTGTTAGTCTGGTATAAGATCACGAATCCTGTTTTACAACGAAAACTATGAGAAAACTACCCATCACCTTCCTAATGGCTGCCTTGTGCGCCACCTTGCTCAGTGCTTGTTCGGGCGAATTCACCGATTTTTTTGGTGCTGAGCCCATTGATGCTCCTGGCAGCTCTAACCCGTACAACTGGTATGTGCTTGCCCAGCCTTCTGATCGAGGCAATGCCTCTGGCATTTATTTGTATGAAGATGGTAACGGCACCGTTACCCAGCACCTGCCCCTGCCTGCTGGCAGTGACCGACCCCATTCAGTAGAATACGATGGCACTTATTTGTGGCTGGCCGACCGTAACCCGTTGGTGCCCTTGTATAAACTCAATGCCACCACCGGTACCGTTGAAGAAGCCCTGCCCAGCCTGGGCGGCACCGCCATGGCCCGTGCCAATGGCAACTTCTGGGTGGCCCGTAATGGCAATTTCGATGAGGTATCGCCACAGGGCCAGGTATTGCGTTCTGTTGAAGTGGGCAGAACCAATATTTCTGACATGGCAGTGAAAGGCGATTATATCTATTATGCTGAAGGCAAAGGCAACGAGGGCTACCTGATGTATGACCTGTTTAAGCTAAACATTAACACTGGCCGCAAAGAATTGCTGATGGGTGATATGGCTAAGGTATGGACCATGGCCACACTTGAAAATGACTGGGCCTTTGTGAACGATTTTAACAACATTTGTCGTTTTGAATCAAGACGCAACGAAATGCTCGTTGATATTCCCATACCTATTGATGGCGATATTACCTCAATTTCTGGCGGGCCATTGCAATAGCATTTAATTCCCAACATATACAACTGTCAATCCCGATGGCCAGTGCAGGCCATCGGGATTTTTTGAATAAAATCTGGCAAGTGCTTGCATATTTGCTGCCTACCCCTAAATTTGCACTTCCATTTTGAAACGGGGCATTAGCTCAGCTGGCTAGAGCGCTACACTGGCAGTGTAGAGGTCATCGGTTCGACTCCGATATGCTCCACCAATCAAAAGCCAACCGCACCAGTTGGCTTTTCTTTTTTTACCCGGATTCCCTACTTGCCTCCCTTTATCAAACAATAGCAACAAACCAGGTTACAGTTTTCTACACCGGGGTGTAGAGGGTTGGCGCAGGGCGTGTAGCAGGTCTGTACACCCGAGTGTAGGGGGTTGGTACAGGGCGTGTAGCAAGGCTGTATACCCCGGTGTAGCAACCCCAAACACGGGAAGCTGTGAGGCTCTACACCCCGGTGTACGCACGTGTTTACACCGGGGTGTAGCTAAAAGGCCAGGTTTAGTGCATTTATTCAAGCTATTTAGATAGAAAAAAGAGGAAAATAGGGGCTTCCACCTGGCTCAAAAACTCTGCTCAGTAGGGAAACTAAAAAAATCAGTAAGTATCAATACCTTATTCAGCTATTTCTTTCCTTAGCTTTTCAATTGCTTCAGGGGTTAGGCCTGT
>CAZXTW010000819.1:0-3307 GCA_964643525.1 uncultured Roseivirgaceae bacterium | reverse complement strand
TAGAGGATTGGGCAGGGGTAACGGCAGCCAATGGCAGCTACTTAAGGGCCCAACCTGATGCAGCAGCGTGTGGGCTGTCTTTTGGTGTTGACTTCATAGTCACCAACCGGAATGCCCGTAACATGAACCGGGCGGGTGGTGCCGCTGCTGGGTGGCCTGGTTGGCGGTTTAACTGCGTGTAGTAAAAGCCTGGGCGCTTGTGGGTGAATTTGCAAAAAAGCATAGAGCCAAATTTTATAATGCAGATTGCCATACAACTATTTAATCATGACTAATATTTTACATTTTGCAACTATTTTATTTTGTGATGCTTTGCCAGCGGTGGTGTAGGTTTGGGGCAGTTTAATTGTTGAACCTTTAACGTATTATCCTCAATGCCCATACGCTATTATTTACAAGACAACCCAGTAACAACCGACCCGAACGACCGCTCTGCCCGGATAGACCCCATTTTATCTATTGATGAGGAGGTGATTGTAGACGATATTCTGGAAAGCGGCACCACCCTGACCCGTACCGATGTGGTGGGTAACCTGGCCGCCTACAATAAGGCCGTAGCCAAACGCCTGGCCGAAGGGTATTTTGTGAACCTGCCCATTGCCAACCTGCGTACCTCCATTAAAGGAGTGTTTGTAAACGGGGCCGATGAGTATGATGCCAGTCGGCATACGCTGCGCGTTAAAGCCAGCGGCGGCAAGCTGGTGAACCAGCTGCTGGCCACTGCCCCGCTTGAAAAGCTGAAAAGCAATAAGCCCGCCCCGTATATTGACCAGTTTATTGACATCAGTACCCAAACAGCCGATGGCAACATTACCCCCGGCAGTATTGGTACCATTACCGGTGAAGAGCTGAAGTTTAACCCGGAAGAAACGGAAGAGGGCATCTTTTTCGTGGCCAGCAACGGCACTGAATACAAAGCCGATACGGTAGCCAACAGAACAGAAGGCACGCTCACCTTCCTGATTCCGGCCACCCTGACCCCTGGCAATTACCGCCTGGAAGTGCGCAAAGCCTATACTCAGGAAGATAAAATCAGAATTGGCGTTTCTGACAACGAACTCACCGTAGCCCCATCGGTTTAAGGGATTTTGTATTTTCCTTGCAACACTTTTGTGAACCAATGACCAAAACTAAGGCTTCCGGCCCATCCGAAAGCCTTACCCAATTTACCTGAAAGCCTTATCCCCAAACCCTGAAAGGGCCATTCAGAACTGCTGAAAGCTTTAATCAGTACTGCTGCAAGCCTTATTCTTAACCTCTGATAGCTTTATTCTTGACCTTCAGTAGCTTTATTGTTAACCACTGGCAGCTTTATTCTCAAGTTTCACCCGCCTTATTCTCTCCACCCGCCCCATCTTGAGCCAAAAACCCAAGTTAAAGGCTTTCTTTTGGTTAGCATCCCCCCCACCCCAACCGTAGTCAAGCCGTAGAGTGCCTTAGATTCCGGGATTTTTTCTTATACTATTGTGGGTGTCATCAACAGCCGCAAGGCAACCCCTATGGCACTCAACTATACCATACAAAACCCCAGCCAGCTCAAAGGCTTTTTCAGAACGCTCTACAATGTAGAAGTATCGGCCCAGAAGCGGAAGGAGTCGGACGCCAACAACCCCGACTGGGACGTACGCCCCCAGAAGGTGGTGTTTGCCCCTGCCTTTATTGACTGGCTTACTGAAAAACGACTGATTCCCGTGCGCTTTACCGGTACGTCGCCCGAGTGGGTACGCCTCACGCAGTCAAGCTGGCAAACGGTGGTGAACCACGCCAGCCAGCACCACCACGACAATGATGCCCTCTGGCCCCTGTTTGAGGCCACCAAACCCAAAAAAGGTGGCCAAAACACCCCCAAAACCGGTGCAGCAGGTACAGCAGCTGCGGCAAGCACCAGCACTGCCATGGCGCACTACCAACAGGTACGCGCCCTGATAGATGCCAAAGGGGCCGAACGAGCGGCCTATACCGAAGATGAACTGGCCCTGCTGGCCAGCTATGAAGGGGCTGGCGGCCTGGCCAAAGAAATGAGTGGCCACGCCACCGACCCCGGTATACTGAACCAGTTTTATACCCCCGAAAAGCTGGCTGTGCGCCTGTGGAACATGGCCTATGCCCATGGCCTCCCGCCAGATGGCCTGGTGCTTGAACCCGCCTGCGGCACCGGCAGGCTGCTGCCCTACCATAACCCCGCCCTGGTAGATGCCTACGAGACTGACCAGTACGCCTACACCATTTGCAGGGTGCTGCACCCCGAAGTGCAGCTGCAGCATGCCGCGTTTGAATCGGCCTTTTTTGACCTGCGGGTGGCCCAGCACCTGCACCCCCAGCCCAAATACCACCTGGTAATAGGCAACCCACCCTACGGCAAATTTCTGGGCAGCTACGCGCCCTTTTTAAAAGAGCGCTATCTGCAGGCCGTAAACGCCAGCAGAATTACCTATGAGCAGTTTTTCATCTGGCAGGCCCTGTCGCTTACCCTGCCCGGCGGGCTGGTGGTGATGGTGGTGCCCAGTGCGCTGCTGCACAACAGCCAGCTGTACAACCCCTTAAAAGCGGCCATTGCCCGCGTGGCAGATATTGCCGTGCTGGAAGACCTGCCCAGCGGCCTGTTTGCCAACACCAACTACAACACGGCCATACTGGCCCTAAAAAAACGCCCCGAATGGAAGCCATAACCCCTACCAACCACATTGCCGTGGTAGCCGACTACCGCCCCTGGCTGAGCCACCACCTCACCAGTATTGCCGCCCAGCCCGAACTGTGCATGCAGTACCCCACCGTATGTGCCCATGCCAAAAGTCCCAACCGGCTGGAAGGCCTCATTACCATGCTGGAGGCAGTGATGGAAAATGAGCAGTTTACCAATATATGGGAGGGCACCGCCCACCTTGAAGCCATGCTGGATATGCCCGATGTGGGAGAGGCATTTACTGATGCGCCGGTTGATGAGCCCTACTATACATTTGATGATGAACCCCTGTATTGATAGCTGACTGATGCCCGACCTGACCCCTCAACTGGCCCAGACGGCCCAACTGTTTGTACCCAAAGGGCAGCACCAGCTGCTGCAACAGCAGGCCCCGGTGGTGGCCAACCTGCTGCTGTATTTTATGCACTGCCCCCCTGCCCCACCAGCCATGCCCAACGCCTTGTGCTACCTGCGCTATACTGAGGGCAGGCGCGAGCTGTTTTTAACGGCCCATGCCACCACCGGCATTTATTACCTGGCCCAGTGCAAAGGCCTGGCCCAGACCAGCATTGAAGGCTTCCCTAAAAGCTATATTGACAGCCTTGAGCTTGACCTGAGCTTTAT
>CAZXTW010000818.1:0-3311 GCA_964643525.1 uncultured Roseivirgaceae bacterium | reverse complement strand
GGGGCCTACATTCCACGTGGTGGGGGCAATTACCTGATAATTCTTAATCAGGCCGTTTTCAATTTCAACCCAGTGGGCCAGTGAGCCACGGGCCGCTTCGGTAGCGCCAAAGCCTATGCCGTCTTTCTCTTCCGGCTTAATATAAAACTCGGCGTCAAGGTCAATCTGCGACAACCACTGGTTAATCATTTCATACAGCCTGGGGGCTTCATGCACACGGGCCAGGCTTCTTGTAAATACGCTGGGGCCCATCTTCTCCATCACATCGCCAAACAGGGGGTCACGTACCTGGTGGTCTTTGTTGTTGGGGTTGGCTGCCATGATTACCCGCGACAGCGGGCCGGCTTCTGCCGCATGGCCCATATACCTGGGGGCTTTGGCCCAGCTGTATTTGCCATCAAAATCGGCATTCTCTAAGTTGGTAGAGGGCAACGGCGTAGGCAGGGGCTCTTCCCATGGGTGGGCAGGGGGCACATTCTCAAACCAGCTGTGGTCAACATGCTCCATAACCTGCTTGTGATCAAACTCATGGTACTGTTTGCCATCAAAAAAGCCACTGGGGTTAATCAGGGCTTGGTTACGGCCTTCAATGGTAGGTTTGTTGTACAGGTCTTTGTGCAGGTAGGTACCAAAAGCCAGGAATTTATTCACGCCCTGGCCAAACTTATCCAGGCCAAACTCAAGGCTGGCCCTGATAAACAGGCCAAGGTCGCTGTTGCGCTGGCTGTCGTTTTCTTCTACCCAGGCCATCAGGTCGTCCCAGGTTTTCACTTGCAGGTAACGCTCAATAGAGCAGCCCAGCCAGATGCTTTCCAGCCAGTCATTCCTGAACTGGTTCATAATGGCATGGGCCCGGGTAATATCTTTCAGGGTTGGGGCACACATTACCCCGCCGGGTACCATATAGCTTGAGTGGGGCCACTGCCCGCCAAACAGGGCATATACTTCTACCGGTAAGGCACTGGCCGTTACCCCTTTTTGAAATGAGGTGCCGGTATAGGCCGCAAAGCGCTTCACCACCTCCTGGTACAGGGGCTTGCTGGCGTATTTTTTATTGGCCATGTCAGTGGCAAATATGGCGTAAAACCAGCGTGGTATGCTTTGTATGGTTTCAGTAGCCTGGCCTATGGCGCGTAACAGCAGTGCATTGGGCGAGAGGGTGGTACCCCAGGCCGTATCAAGGGCAGAAGAGGCACAGTATAAATGCGAGCCACCACAAATACCGCAAATACGGGGGGTAACTATCAGGCCCGACTGTGGGTCTTTACCGGCCATGATACGCTCAAAGCCACGGAACATGGCCGCCTGGGTGTGGGCACGGGTCACCACACCGTTTTCCATGTATACCCGCACGTCAAGGTCGCCTTCTACCCTGCCTACTGGTGATATATTTAATTCTTTGGTTGGCATGCTAATTTGATTGGGTTATTGGTAATTAGGTTTGGGTGCACAATTACTTAGAGGTTTCAAGCAGTGTTTTGTTGCTTGGACTAATTTTACCTACTCCTGCTTTGAGGTAATACATCAGCTTGCTTTCGCCGGTAGGTACTTCTTTCGGGAATACACCCAGGTACTTCATAGTTTTCAGCACGCTGCCTTTGGCCAGATCGTTGTGCGGAAAGCCAGGCTCTGTACAGCCCAGGCAGGGGTGGTTGGCGCGTGTTTTGCTGCTTTGGCGGTTCCACAAAATGTTGTTACAGCTGGCCCGCGTCATTGGCCCACGGCAACCCACCTCATAAAACAGGCAGCCGCCACGCCGGCCAAAGCCGCCATCTTCTTTTTGTATAAAGTTCCGTACGTTGGTGCAGCCCGACTGCACAAAGTCAGTAAAAAAGGTTTTGGGGCGGTGGTAGTCATCAACCAGCACATCTTTAATACGGCCAGTGGCCACAGCCACCAATATTTGCGATACCCAGTCGGGGTGGGCAGGGCAGCCGGGTATATTAATTACAGGCAGGCCTCCTTTTGATACATAGTCGGCCCCCAGAATGCCCCCCTTCTTTTTCTTTAAGAACTGCATTCCGGTCGATTCGCTCGGGTTGGGGGGTACGGCAGGTATACCGCCCCAGGTGGCGCAATCGCCAATGGCCACGGTAAACTGCGTCACGGCAGCCAGTTCTTTTACCCAGTCTTTCATGGGCCGGTCAGCAAAGTAATTCATAGTGCCCGTACCGTTAGGCCCTTGAATAATGCTGCCTTCAAACACAAAAATGTCTAGTTGTATTTTTCCATCCAGTATATCATTGAGCAGGGTGCTTACCTGGTCGCCGATTTCCAGACCAATAGAAGGGTGCCACAAAATATTGATGCCAAAATCTGTGACCAGTTCAACAACGGTGGGCTCTTGTGCATCTAGAAATGACATGGTATTGCCACTGCATGCCCCGCCCTGTAACCAAAGTAAATTTGCCATATTTGACTGGATTTGATTAATGATTTGGTTATTTACATTGAACAGACAGCATATTCGGCCTTCTGCTCTATATATAATTTAAGCATTTGGGCACTGAACAGAAAAAATATCCCAAAGCATTGGCCACTTTATTCAAACAATAGCAATATTATCGGCAACAGTAATGCTATCATTAACAATATGCTAATCATAGGCACTGTGCCTAATTTGGCTGTTACGGGGGTTTCACCTCAACGCATCAGTTGGTTTGTCAATGGTGGGCTATACAGTGCTATACAGGGTAAACTGTAATTTATAATGCTTCTAAATGATCCCTGTGCCTTATCAATGGCACATTCCCAGCATATGCGCTGCATGCCTAATTTTTTGACTCTGGCTGTTTCGTTGCAGGTTTAGGTTGGTAGCCCTACACAAAGCAATATGGCTGGCTGGTGCCTACCCACTAAGGGTGATCAACATCAGGTATCAAATCAAATGTGGAGAGGGGGCTTAGTTGTGCCCCATAATGTAGGCATAGGCTGGCACCGTCATGGTGCCACGTGGGTCTTTATCGGCCGTGCGCCGCATGTAATAACCAGTGGTTTGGGCTTTTTGTAAGGTGGGGCAGCTGGTAATGTTGCGCTGTATCAACTTTAATGGGGTTTGGCTACAGGCAAATACCAGGTTAACATGCCAACGCCCACTTTGAGGGGTTATGTGGGTAAACACCGCGCTGTTTTCCAGCCATTTGTCCTGCTCAAAAAGGGCGTTATCAGCCGCATGGCCTATTGTTTCGCTGCACTGTTGGTTGCTCAGCTTTAGCAACAGGCTTTTAAAGCATACTTTGTCAATATAAATCGGTGGGTGTGGCATACCGGTGGTGGTGGCGTATTTGGTCAAACACCTTACCATACCAACC
>CAZXTW010000817.1:0-3315 GCA_964643525.1 uncultured Roseivirgaceae bacterium | reverse complement strand
GGTAATTGGGTACGGCAACTCAGCCAACTCATGGAACAGCATTACCGAAGCTGAGATTTACGGCGGCGGCACCCCGCCACCCCCTCCGCCAGCAGGTACTTACCCCACTGATGTAATACCCAGCCTGACAGACTGGAAAATTACTTTACCGGTTGATGTAAACGGCAATGACAGTGCTGGAGAAACAGACGTAAACAACCGCAACCGCAACCCATGGGAAGTAAAAGACAACAACCTGATTGGCTTTGAGTACCCGCCGTATTTTCATGTGGTAAACAACGAGGTAGTGTTCAGAGGCCATTGTGCCGGGGCCACCACCAGTGGTTCAAAATACCCCCGCTCTGAATTGCGCCAGCGTGTTGGTGGGGGCGACAATTACTGGTCAGTGAATGATTACCAGTACCTGCGCACGGTACTGCGGGTAACACATGTGCCGGTAGAAAAGCCAGAAGTATCAATGGTGCAGATCCATGGCCCGGCTGATGAGCCTCTAAGGGTGCAGTACCATGCCAATATTGGCGTATACATTATCTGGAATGAAAGCAATAAAGACACCGGCAATGCCCTTGACTATACCCTGGGCGAGGAGCTTGACATTACCGTTACCGTAAACAATGGTGATATTACCTGCAACATTGTGAATGTAAGCAGGGGTACCTCTTATTCAAGAACGTGGGCATCGAGCGATGCCACCGGCTACTTTAAGGTTGGCTGCTACACCCAATCGTCAATATTCTTAAGCCAGTTTAAATCTGGCTACAACGACGAGCCGCTTAATGCTTACGGTGAGGTATCTGTCAAGAGCATACAACTTACAGAAACATACTAGTACATATTTCTCTTCATAAGCTTAAAAGCAGTGCCATTACCGGTGCTGCTTTTTTTGTATACCCAAAATGGGGTACAACTTCAGGGTGGCCAGGGCACACTTCAACCAAAGGGTTTTGATTTCAGGTAGCCAATTTTATAGTTGGCCTGCCAGCACTTTTTATCAATAACTCAAACTGCTTCATTGGGGGTACTAATCCATCAAAAACCAATAAATAAGTATGAAATCAAATCGGACTATTACCCACCGGGCTGCAGCATTTCAATGGCTGGCCCGGCTCACGCTTTTCAGCCTGTTTTTATGGCCCCTGCTTGCCGCTGCCCAGCAGCAGGGCGAGCCTGATGCCACCAACTGGACGCGCCGCCTGTATACAGTGCCCAACAGCGGCTCTAATGCCAATGACGGCATTACCATACACGAGCTGGCTGTGGGCACACGTACCATTGGCGATACCGTGATTTATTTTACCGGCCAGGGCCAGGGCAACCAGTTTTACTTTGGCCCTGATGACGAGCAAACCAATGTAAACTGGTACCCCAGAGACCATTATGTATTTGGCGTGTATGGCACTGACGGTGCCCTGCGCTGGCGCAGAGTGGCCGACGGAGGCTCCTCTTTCGGCAATAATATTGCCATAGGGCCCAACAATACCTTTTACCAGGCAGGGTATTACGGCCCTACCTTTACATTGGGTGATATGCCCATTAAGAAGATGACCTTTACGGAGGCTGCTTTTATTTTGAAGCAAAGCAGTTTTAACACGGCCGACTGGATGGTGTCATTTGCCAATACCAGTACTGCAGATGAGGAGCCCATTGCCCTGGATATACAGGTAACTGATGATGAGAAGATTTTTTTCAGTTACAAGTATTTTGAGTCGCACCTGCTTAACAAGTGCCTGGACCCCCTGGGCTCATCAGGTACCATTTGTATTAACCAGTGGGATGCCGGTGTGGCTGTAGGCGCAGCCGACCAGTTTAAGACGCATACGCGCCTGATGCTGATTGACGAAAACAATGGCGACCCTGTGGTGCGGGCCGCTTTGAAGGAAAAGTATGATATAGGCACCGAGGCCGATATGTTTATTGCGCCCTACACCAATAATGTGGTGTTTACTGCCGGTGCGCCTAACTTTTTACGTAAGTATGAGGTGCTGCCCGTGTCTGACCCGCCCTATGCCCAGAGCTTTATTGAGCAGGCAAGCATTGATGCCAATGCGCATGCCCTGGCCATAGTAACGGTGCCGGGCAATGGCATTGCCGTGCTGGCTAAGTTTAGTGGTGTGGCCGATTTTGACCCTACCAGCACCAACCCAGGCGAGCAGGGCCAGTTTGCCTCACGCGGCAACAGCAGCGACCTGATGCTGCTGCGCTATGATGCTGATATGAATTTTATGTGGGCCAGCCATATTGGTGGCACTGCCGATGAAACCGAGGGCAGCCTGACCGTGCGTGGCGACCTGCTGCAGGTGGGTCTGAACGCCCAGGCCGGCCAGCTGGTGGTGGGCAATATGGACCGCGACAACCGGGTTGATACCCTTGAGGTAACCGACCAGGATATGGTGCTGCTGGCCTATTTGAACAACAGCGGCGAGCTGGAAGAGAAGAAGCATTTTAAGGTTACTGGTGAACAAACGCTGAATCACCTGGCTGCCAAGGGCAATGCCACTACTTATTTTGGGGGTGATTTTACCAGCAGCGAGTTTATACATCAGGATACCGTCATGAATACGGGCAACAACCAGGCCGCCATGCTGGGCAGCTTTGGCGTGAATGATACGGCCGTGATTATACATGTGCGCGAAGCCAACGCGCCCGACCCGCCTTACGTAACAGATGCTACGAAGGTAGAGTTATGGGGGCTTGACGGCAGCTCAGTCATTAAAGAGATTGACGACCAGGGCCGGGCCATTTTCTTGAAAGATGACATTACGTTTGATACCTACGCAGCTTATGTATATCAGGATGTGCCCCCCACAGGCTTTAACCCACTGATGGGTAAAATGCACTTTGTGTATAAAAAGATAGATGCCACCGGCAGGCGCCGCAAAGAGGTGATGCTGTTTATTCATAACGACCTGGTGGGGCTGAATTATACCGGCCAGGGCGATATTGACGATAAGCTGAACTACGCCTGGGATTATAAGGCCCGCTACAAGTACGATTACAACAAACCGGCCACCAGTGACAGCGGCCTGCCCACCGGGCAGGGGGGTGACTTTTTCCAGACCAGTATGTTAATACCCCCGTGGCAATCAAAAGAAGAGGAAGACCAGGCCGGTTACAGCTTTCGCTATATCAATAAAGATGCCCAGCCCGTGCTGTTTGTGCATGGCGTGACAGGTACTGACCAGTACTGGGGCAAGCACGAGCAGGTGGTTACACAAGAACGTATTATTGATACCGACCTGAACCTTGACGATGTGCAGGACTATGCCTTTAGCAGTTACCCCGGCCGGTTGCGCTGGCTGTCAAAAAATTACGGGG
>CAZXTW010000816.1:0-3318 GCA_964643525.1 uncultured Roseivirgaceae bacterium | reverse complement strand
CTCAATATAATCTATACTTTTTACTGGCAGCACCTTAATCTGTTTGCCTGTTTTTACTACCACTCGGTATAAATATTCATTTTCTCCACCACCTGCCAATAATCTACCAGGTTCAATGGCGGTGGTTTGTTTCAAGGCAATAAAGTCAATAACCCTATTTACCGCCTGCAGCAACCTGTCCTTTGCAAATGGCTTCAATAAATAATCAATAGCTTGCTCTTCAAAAGCCTTTATAGCGTAATGATCATAAGCTGTTGTAAAAACTACATGAGGTTTATCATCAAGCATTTCAAGCAGCTCAAAGCCATTAATTTTGGGCATTTGTATATCCAGAAAAATGAGGTCAGGCTTTAACTCATGTATTTGTTTTACCCCATCAAATCCATTACTGGCCATACCTACCACTTCTACTTCAGGTACTTCTGCTAAGTATTCTGAAACAAGTGCCCTGGCAAGGGCCTCATCGTCAATAATCAATGTACGTACAGTTGCCTTACTCATTGGGGTACTTTTAAGTTAACTTGAAAGCTCTTTGTATCTCGCACTATCGTTACCAAATCATTCTTACCATAAAGTAAAAACAACCTGTCTTGCACACTACCCAAGCCCATTCCTGCTCCTTCTTTTGGCTGCACATCAGCATCAATACTATTAAAAATACTAATATGAAGCGTGTTGCCTTCAATATGTGCTTTTACTGCAATTAATATAGGGTTAGTGGCCTCATAAACTCCATGCTTGATAGCGTTTTCAACCAAGGGCTGTAAAATCAAAATAGGCAACAGTGCATTCAGGCACTTATTGTCTATTTGTTTCTCTATCACCAATAAATCGCCAAATCGGGTTTTCTCAATATCTAAATAATTGTCAATGTTTTCTAGCTCTTCAGCAAACTTTACAACCTGTTCTTCACGTTTGCTTACAGCATAACGCAAGAAGGCCGAAAGCCTTATAATCATTGCCCTTGCCTTTTCAGGGTTAACCACCGTTAACGAACTGATAGAGTTAAGGCTATTAAATATAAAATGGGGGTTAATCTGAAACTTTAACAAGTCAAGCTCAGCCTCTTTGACCATGCCCTTCAACTCTGCCTCTTGAAGCAGTTTTTGCTGTAAGTCATAATAGTACATGGCCAGGTAATACACCAAAACAAATATAAAGTAATACAGGGTACCCAATATAATACGCCACAACCATGACTCTACTAAAAAATTAAGGTACTCGCTATTATCAACAAAAATTGCCTTCAAAGCTGCTGATGACAACAGCCACCAAGGCCCCACAAGCAAGGCAGCCGCAGCTATATGCGTAATGGCCAGGTTAAACAGGTTACGTTTATCAAACCGGTTATACAGCACCACAAACCAAATAGCTATGCCAAAACAGGCAAAAAGCAGCTCAA
Organism: uncultured Roseivirgaceae bacterium; assembly: GCA_964643525.1. Lineage (GTDB taxonomy): Bacteria > Bacteroidota > Bacteroidia > Cytophagales > Cyclobacteriaceae > CAZXTW01. The sequence continues at coordinate 1,916 of CAZXTW010000816.1, read as the reverse complement.
AGGTCAAGGCATCTATCAAGGCAACATCCCAGCTAAAGCCATAGTATTGCCATAACAACAGGGTGTGTGCAGTAATAATTGAAACCCAAAGTGCTAAATAAACAGAAAGGCTGCGAATACTGCCAACTACAACATTTTTCATTGGCTAAATTTAATAAAACAAAAGCCACCCGTAATACGGGTGGCCCTTAAATAGTGTGTGCATTAGAATTATCCTTTTCTTCTAAAGCTTTTTACCTCGCCGCCGCCAAACAAGGCTATTCCTCTAACGAACAGCTCTTTTCGTGGGTCGGGTATCTCATTAGGGTCACGCTTTCTCTTATCTGAAAAGCCGCCGAAAATTGAAGTCACTTCTACGCGCACATTCCAATCGTCAGGTACTATAAACGACGAGCCCCCAAACATGGTAAATATATCGATCACATTGGTATCACCAGAAAGCCTTGCCTGCGTCAGGTCATACTCAGAGCCACCAAAAACAGAAGTAACCTTACCACCTCTGAAGTTATCGCTCGATACTACCTTGTCGCTGCCACCAAATATTGAAACATCATCAATATAGTCCATATCTGTCATGCCCAGGCCGTCATTATTTCTATTAGGCCCAAACTTACCTCTCAGTAAAAACAGTAGGCCAACCAAAACAAATGCAATAGGCCATATATCTCTAAAGCTTATCCTAAAGTCTGTAAGTGCATTAATTAAAAATGCTGACCCAACTAGCACTAAAACTATCCCCGGGCCTTTATTGGGTTTGGTTAATAACAGCACCACACCAATAAAAATGAGCAGGGTTCTCCAGCTAAACCATATGCGTCTAATATAATACGGCTTAATAAAATCAAATAAGCCATAATTGTACCCTAGCAGGGTAATGCCCAGTAGCATCAGGGCTACCCCAATTACCAGACGTTTATCTTTAATTATCTCTGACATAACAATTACTTTAAATAAGTCCGAATTACTTTGAGTTTTTAACCTTTGTTCAAATATACGTTGGTACCTCAACGGCAGCTACCAGCAATCGGTCAACACCCCTTTTTTACCGGTTACTGCCGAAATTATTCCGTAAGCAAACCCCCTAACAAGTGTACATACTTTCAAAAACCGCCATAACTTTCAATAATGTTTGAAAGTTAATGGGTAACGGCTACCTTTACGACATGGAGTATACAGATGCTAAAGAAACTTTTCTTAACGCATGGGGGAGCTTAGGCTCAAGTTGGGGTATTAACCGTACAATGGCACAAATCCATGCATTGCTGCTTCTTTCAACAGAACCATTGTCTACTGAAGACGTCATGAAGGAGCTAAACATTTCTCGGGGCAATGCAAATATGAACCTTAGAGCACTGATAGATTGGGGCATTGTAACTAAAGAATTCAAATCTGGCGAAAGGCGAGAGTACTTCAGGTCGGGCAAAAACATTTGGGAACTGGCCAGGCAAATTGCCAGAGAAAGAAAAAAGCGGGAGCTGGAACCTATCTTAAGGGTTATGGATCAGTTCGAGCAGTTGGAAGGGGCCAACCAGGAACAAACGGAAGAGTTCAAAAAAGTGACGGCAGATATCAAAGAGTTTACCTTAAAGGCAGGCAATATGCTAGATAACTTTATCCAATCAGACAAACACTGGTTCCTTAAGCTTTTTAACCTCACAAAATAACAGGCAAGGCCCTGCTAATCGGTTTTAAAAATATTCAGGTTTAGTTTCCAGGGTTTACTATCAAAATAAGCAATCCGTCGCAGACAAAAGTATTGCAAGTTATGCTTGTAACCCGTTGAAGCCGAAAAGCCCCAAATCACCTGCGTAACATTGCTAAAGATATCTTTCTTTAAATCTTTATTTCCGGTATAAACAATGTTGCCATCCAGCAGCACGGTTATTTGCTGAGCATTGGGTTCCCACCTGAACCTG
>CAZXTW010000815.1:0-3327 GCA_964643525.1 uncultured Roseivirgaceae bacterium | reverse complement strand
TCTTTAACAAGCATGAGTTTGTAAGCGCTGAGCACCCCAACAAGGTTAAAAAGGTAGCCAACCATTGGGGCAGGTTAGAATACCCCTTTAAGGGTGGCCAGTACATTGATGCCGTGCTGCAAGACGGTGCCGACCTTTGCCTGTTTGCTGGCGAGGTAATGGTAAAATATACTGACAGCCTTGAAAATGAAGGCATAGAGGTGGCCAAGGGTTACCCCAAGCGCATTATTGAAGAGTACCCTGCCCTGCCTTTTGAGTTTGCCTATGGCATTGACGCTGCCTTTAGGGGTGAAGATGGCCAGCTGCATTTCATTAAAGATGAATATGCGGTAAGCTTTACCGAAGCCGATACTGACATTACCCTGCTGAACCTGGCCGATACCTGGGGCATTATTCAGAACAATATACAAACCAACGGCACGGTAGATGCTGTGCTGGCCGCCCTTGACGGCCGGGTGTATGTATTCAGTGGTGACCAGTACTTTCGCTACAGCACCAAAGATTACACCAGGGTAGACGCTGGCTTTCCGCGCACCACAGCAGAAGATTTTAAAGGCCTGGCACAGGTAGAAGCCGCCTTTGTGCTTGACGGCAAAACTTACCTGTTTGGCCTTGACAGTGACGGTGCCCAGATGTACGTACGGTACAGCACGGCAGATTATACTGATGTAGATGAAGAGGATGAAGACGACAAGAGCTACATCACACCTGTAGAAAGCCTGCCTGATATTGAAGAGGTAGAGACCTTTCCGCGTGAGCAGAATGATGACGAGTGGTGGAGCTTCCCCCAGCGCCTGATTGATGCCGGCTTTACCAATGTAGATGCTGTCTTTAACGCACCCAAAGGGGTTACCTACCTGTTTGCCGGCCAGTATGTGGTTGAGTTTCATGAGGCCAACCGCTGGTGGGGCGAGCCTGAACTGATTACCGAAAAGTGGGAGAAGCTGCCCTTTACTACCGTTAAGGCGGCCTTTACCGGTAAAGATGGTAAAATATACCTCTTTTCTGGCACGGAGTACGTGCGCATTTCTGACGGCGACTTCTGGAAGGTAGACAATGGCTTTCCGCGTACCATTAGCAGCTTCTGGGGCGAGGTAGACAACAATATTCAAAAACACCGCAAGGTAGATGCCGCCGTGGTGCTGGAATCACGCGAGGACAAAGAAGATGACAATGGCGATGATTATGTAGATGTAAACAGGCACACCTACCTGTTTTCTGGCGATCAGATATTCCGCTACCTGGCCAGCGATTACACTACCGTAGAGCAGGGCTACCCCAAAAAACTGGCAGACCTGAAAGACGAGCCCCGCTTTGGCGAGCTGAAGCAGGCCATTACAAAAGTGACCGCCGCCTATGCTGACGACCGCAACGTATACCTCATGAACAACGGCCAGTGCCATGTAGTGGCTGATGATGAAGACCACCACCAGGGGGTATATACCGCCAGTGACTTTGCCGGTATTAGCGCCGTTACCTATGACCACGGCCATGTGTATACGCTTGAAAGCAATACCTGGCAACGCCTGAGCAGCCTTGAAAACCTGACTGTTGAGAAGGTTGAAGAGACGCCCCGTTGCCTGAATACCGCCACGGCCACCTTTACTGATAGCGTGAGTGCCGTGCTGCGCGGTACTGATAACAACACCTACCTGTTTAGCGGTACCCAGTGCTACAACACCCTGCTTGACCTGACCTATGAAACCGGTGAAGAGTGGGGCAAGCCGTACAGCAATATTGAAGCCAACGAAACAATTGACGCCGCCTTTGTGGGGCGTGACGGTAAAACGTATGTGTTTAGCGGCAACCAGTACTTTGTATACGAGACTGAAACCTATATAAACCAGCAAACCGAAGACCCGCCAGCGCGCATAGCCAAAAAGTTTGCCGGCCTTGAAGAGGTCATGATGGCCTATGTAAAAGATGACAAGACCTACATCTTTGAAAAGGCCAACAGCCGTGGCCAGTTCCGTTACCTGGTGTATACCAACAACACCTACGAAACGCCCGATGCAGGCTACCCCAAACAGGCCGATTACAGCTACTTTGGTGTACCCAGCCAGCAGGCCAATGAAGGCTTTGGCAACTTTGATACAATTATGGTGCATGGTGATAATATGCTCTTGATCAAGGGGCAGGAGTTTATTCGCTACAACACCAATGAAGAGAACTGGGGCACCCCCAAAGACCTTGAGCTGCTGTACCCCGGCATACCCTTTAACAAAACCACTTTTCAGGATGTAAAAGTAGCGTTTGAGGGGCCCGACGGCATGCTGTACTTCATGAATACTGACCATTACGTTACTTATGACGGCAGCGTCTGGTCGGCCATAACTGAAATTAAAGACAGCTGGGGCCAGGTAAGCAACAATTTGGCTACCGTGGTTGATGCTGCCTTTGTGCACCAGGGCCAAACCACCTACCTGTTTAGCGGCAACAAATACGTGCGCTACTCTACGGCAGACTACCGCTATGTAGACGAGGGCTACCCCAAAGAGGTGGCCAGAGACTTGCGCAAAGAGCCCGCCTTTGCCTATATGCCCAAAGAGTTTCAGTATGCCATTGATGCCATTGAAACCACCGAAGGCACCAACGCAGAGGTGCGCATTACAGGGGTGTACAGCAATGCCCGCAACACCTACGTGTTTTTAAATGATAGGCTGTATGCAGGCTCAGTAAACCGCCACGATGTGTTTGGCATACACCACCTGGGTAAGGTGCGCAACAACTTTACTGAAAAAGGCATGGTTGACGCCGCCTTTGTTGATGCCCAGGGCAAAACCTACCTGTTTAGCGGTGACCAGTACATTTGCTACAGTGACAGCTACTACAAGTATATTGATAAAGAATACCCCAAGCTTATTGTTGAAGACCTGCCTGCCGAGCTGGGCATTGACAGCGTACCTGCCCACTACCAGTATGGCATTGATGCGGCCTTTACTGATGAGAATGGTACAGTGTACCTGTTTAGAGACGGGCACTACATTACCAGTGACAGCAATACCGAAGTAGCCATTACAGATACCTGGGGCAAGCTGCAGAACAACTTTACAGCCAGTGCTGATGACAAAACCATTGATGCCGCTTATATTGATGAAGAAGGCCGCCTGCTGGTATTTAAAGGTGACCAGTACATTCGCTATACTGACATCAAAGAGCTGTTTACTGAAGATGATGAGCTGCAGAAGTATGTAGACCGCGGCTACCCCATGCTTATTGAAGACCACCCCGCGCGCCTGCCTGCCGGCTACGTGGCCGACCTTGACGCTGCATTTATGTTTGAGGGCCGCCTGTATTTTGTGCAGGGCAGTGAGTATGTGATGGCCA
>CAZXTW010000814.1:0-3333 GCA_964643525.1 uncultured Roseivirgaceae bacterium | reverse complement strand
AGTACTGAAGGGGCTACAGTTACTAAAAGACTCATGAAACGCTAAACAGCCACCTTCAAAAAAACACTGCAAAAAAGCGCTGTGCCTACCTCAGGTACAGCGCTTTTTTGTTCATAGGGCCTAACAAATTACGTATTGTTCAGTGCCATCACCAATGCATTTAGCCTGGCGCCAGGTTAAAGCCTGGCAGTAATTTGTAAAATGTTAAACATACTGTTAGCTGGTTAGGTTTTAATGTGTTGAAGCTATTGATTAAAACCTTTAATGCCAGTAAAGCGCTATGAACTTTCAAGTTGTTGTAGAAAACTTTGCACACCCGGCCACCCTGTTCTTTTTTCTGGGGGTAATTGCCGTGCTGGTTAAATCAGACCTTGAAATACCCCCGCAAATCTCTAAGTTCCTGAGTATATACCTGCTGTTTGATATTGGGGTAAAGGGCGGGCAGGAACTGATGCACAGTGGCTTTAGCAGCCAGGTATTTGTGATATTGCTTGTGTGCATTGTGGGGTCGTTTTCAGTGCCGTTTATAGTATACTACATATTGCGGTGGAAGTTGAACATTGACGATGCCGGGGCCGGGGCAGCCACCTATGGTTCTATTTCGGCAGTAACGTTTGCTACCTGTACGGCCTTTTTAGATGGTCAGGGCATTACCTTTGGGGGCTATATGGTGGCTGGCATGGCCGTGATGGAATCGCCCGCCATTGTTGCCGGCCTGATTTTGATCCGCATTAATAAAAGAAAACAACAGGGCAAAGATGCCGACCATGGCACGGGTGGCTTTGGCCATATATTGAAAGAATCATTCTTTAACGGCTCGGTACTGCTGCTAATTGGCAGCTTTTTTATTGGCTACCTGGCGGGTGATGTGGGCGTGGTTGAGCTAAGGCCATTTGTGAATGAAATATTTTTTGGCATGCTAAGCCTCTATATGCTTGATATGGGCCTGCTGGCCGCCCGCCGTATTAAAGAATTGCGCAAAACAGGGGGCTTTATTGTGCTTTTTGCCTTGCTGTTTCCACCCTGCATGGCCGCAGTAGGCATTGGCGTTACCTACGTGCTGGGTTACTCTATTGGTGATGCCCTGCTGCAAACCGTACTGCTATCAAGTGCCTCATACATTGCAGTGCCCGCAGCCATGCGCATAGCTGTGCCCAAAGCCAACATGAGTGTGATCTTGCCCATGGCACTAGGCGTGACCTTTACCTTCAATATCTCAATGGGCATACCCCTCTACTACTTTATCATGCAGTCTATCTGGTAAGTAAAGGGTTGGGCAGGGCATCATATAAAAAATCAGCCCTTTACCAGTATAGGCAAAGGGCTGATTTTTTGCTATTGCATGTTACACCCTCTTGAACACTCATGGTAGGTGTCTGGCATGCAAATAGGAAATGCCGAGTAATCAATTATAGAAAGTTTAGCCCCGCCTTTAACGGTTTGGGGGTTCATGGCTTCTTTGCTGGTTACAAAGCTGTTTACTTTCAGGTCTTTAATTTTAAGCTTCTTCATAATGCATAAGGTTTAATTGGTTAAACCCCGAATATAATGGTTAAGCTGCAATACAACACCCAATTGCCTGTGTTACTTGTTTATGGGTTGGGTAGCCCGGCCTGCAGGGCTTCCATCTTTTCTTTTGAATACAGCTGGGTGCTGTCAAGCGCAAATGCCTTCTGGTACCACTCAATGGCTTTTTCCTTATTCCCCACTGCGCGGTAGCCGTCACCCACACTATCTGTTAAAGCGGCCGACTCAGGAAACTGCTCAGCATTAAATAAGAAAATCTCCAGGGCGGTTTGCTTTTGGCCCTGGTACTGTAAATAATAGCCCAGCTCATTCAACGTCCACCCCTCAAAATTGTACTTGTCTGGGGTTTCAGTCCTGGCTTTGGTATAGGCTGCTTTCAGCGCTTCTATACCGCCGCTTTTTAGGTGCAGTGCCACTTCATAATGGATGGGCCGTTTAATTGGGGGCACTGGCTCATTGGTAATTACCCGTTGTATTAACGGTATAGCCAGCTCATAGGGCTTCATCAGCTCGCAATTGGCCATAATCACTACTGCGGTTTTTAGTTCAGGAATAAGGCCAATGAACGAGCGGTACCCGTCATCACCCCCGCCGTGCCGTATCATGGTGTATTGATCGTTCACCACCTGGGTAAACCAGCTCAGGCACACACTGTCAGTGCCGTAATAAGGCACCTTTGGGGTGGTCATTAACTGGTAAGTGGCTTCGCTAAACACCTCCTTCCCGTCAAGGGTGCCCCGGTTCAGGTACAGCTGGGCCCACCGCAACATATCATTAACCGTGCTGTTCAGGGTTGAGCTGGGCGCATGCCTGCGGTTGTAGGGGTAATGCTCCATCTCGGCAATGGGGGTGGTATCGCCCAGCGAGTGGGGGCGGGTGGTATTGGCTTCGGGTATTTCAGGGTAGTAAAACGTACTGTTTACCATGCCGGTGGGCTCTAATATGTACTTTTTCATGTACGCCTCAAACGTAAGGCCGCTGGCCTGTGCAATCACATTGGCCAGTATATCAAAGGCCGGGTTGCTGTATTCCAGGCCTTCACCTGGGGCATACAGCAGGCTTTCGGTAGCAAAGCTCCTGGCGTAGCGTTCGGCGGCCCCGTCATCTGTCTGGGGGTTATACCATTCGTAATCGTCTTCATCGGGCATGCCAGCCGTGTGGGTCAGCATTTGTTTAATGGTAATATCCTTGTAACGCTCATCGGCCATAGTAAAATACGGCAGGTAGGTGGTTAGCTTCTCACCCAGGCTTACCTTGCCCTGGGCCACCAGCTGGGCAATGGCAGTGGCTACAAACGGCTTTGATACCGAGGCCATATGAAAGGTGCTTTTTGGTGTGACGGGTGCCTGGGTAGTGACGTTGCGCAGGCCAAGGGTTTTGGCATACACCACTTTGCCGTCTTTAATTACCCCAACCCCAAGGCCGGGCACCATAAAAGCATGCTGTGCTGCCCTGGCCAGGGTGTCAATGCTTAGGGCCAGCGTATCATCTGCCGTAGGTGCGGCTGCGGGCTCCTTTGACTGGCAGGCCCAGCAGCAAACGGCCATCAGGGCCAATAATAAGTAGTGATTCAGTAATTGTTTCATAGTATAGGTTGGTTGCTCCAAATTACTCATTCTCTACAAAACCCATCAGCAGTTTTACAGCTTCGGTCAGTACAGGGTCATCTGTTAGGCTGGTATTAGTGGCAGGTGGCAGGGGCACGGCATGGTCAGGAGGAATGCCTTTGCCCTCATAATTGAGCATATTGGCATCAAACGCCTGCTGATATGAATTGGTAACAACCCATTTGTGCTTCAGTTTAAT